>CAZKUL010000054.1:3054-17198 GCA_964555945.1 uncultured Planctomycetales bacterium | reverse complement strand
CATTATATCGAGCAGGGGCAGGCCATGGCGCATGAGACCCTGCTTTGCATCCAAACGCAGACCACCTTAGGCGACCCCAACCGCATGCGATTTGCCACGGATCAATTCTATTTTAAAGAGCCGCAGGCCATGGGTACCCTTTTTGCCTGGGCGCCTGAAGCCGTCAACAACACCTTGCTCATTGCCGAACAGTGTAACGTTAAGTTGGATTTTGATCAATACCATCTGCCGCGCTACGAAGTGCCTGAGGGCTCAACGGCTCAATCCTATCTCCTGGCTTTGTGTGAAAAAGGGATGGCCAAGCGTTATCCGGCCGGCGCGGAGGGGTCTTTACGTCAGCGACTGGAACATGAACTGAAGACGATAGGGGACATGGGTTTTATGAGTTATTTCCTGATTGTATGGGACTTTATTAACCATGCCAAGTCGATCGGTGTACCCGTGGGGCCTGGCCGCGGTTCCGCGGCTGGCAGTCTGGTCAGCTATTTGCTGGGGATCACCGATTTGGACCCTATTAAATATGGCCTTTTGTTTGAACGTTTCATGAACCCCGGGCGTAAAAGCATGCCGGATATTGATATCGATTTTTGTTATGAGCGCAGAGGCGAGATCATTGACTATGTCACCAAGAAATATGGTTCTTCCAACGTGGCGCAAATCATTACTTTTGGTTCCATGCAGGCCAAGGCCGCCGTACGGGACGTGGGCCGTGCCATGGGCATGAGCTATCCGGAGGTGGACCGCATTGCCAAACTCATTCCCAATGAAATCGGCATTACCATTGAGCAGGCTTTAAATGTTGAGCCGCAATTACGAGAAGCGGTCGAATTTGATAAAACAGCCAAACAATTGCTTGCCACGGCCCAGGTTTTAGAAGGGCTCAACCGCCATGCCTCCATCCATGCGGCTGGGGTTGTTATTTCAGATAAGCCCCTGACGGAGTATGTGCCCTTGTTTAAGAGCTCCGACGGACAGATCACCACGGCCTTTGATATGGATGGCATCTCCCAAATTGGCCTCTTAAAAATGGACTTCTTGGGGTTAAGGACACTTACCGTCATTACTGAGTCGCTCAAGCTGATCAAACAGCATCAAGGCATAGAGATCGATATCGATAAGCTTGCGCTGGATGACAAAAAGACCTATGAGATGTTAGGCCGGGCCAACGCCATGGGCGTGTTTCAACTGGAAAGCGGGGGCATGAGGGACCTTTTAAAGAAAATGAGGCCCTCGGAATTTGAAGATTTGATTGCGATCCTCGCTTTATACAGGCCTGGCCCCATGGGTTCGGGGATGTTGGATGATTTTATTAAACGCAAGCGGGGAGAGCAGAAGATTGCCTACCCGCATCCAAAGTTAGAAGGTGTTCTTAAGCCTACCTATGGCATTATCCTTTATCAAGAGCAAGTCATGCAAATTGCCTCTGTCATCGCCGGGTTTAACATGACCCAGGCCGATGATTTACGTAAGGCTATGGGGAAGAAAATAGCAGCTGAAATGCAAAAGATGCGCTCCTTTTTTATTGAAGGCTGTGCCAAAACAAGCCAGCTGGGAGAAGCCGGGGCCAATCAACTCTTTGATTTGATTGACTTTTTTGCCGGATATGGTTTTAACCGTAGCCATTCGGCGGCCTATGCGCTCATTACCTATCGCACGGCGTATCTCAAGGCCAATTTCCCCGTGGAGTTTATGACTGCACTCTTGACATCAGAGCGGGACAATACCGACAAGGTCGTTGAGTATGTTAAAGAATGCGGGGCTTTGGGGATTGCTATTTTGCCTCCGGATGCCAACAAAAGTTTTGCCCAATTTACCGTAGAGAAGAATAATGCCATCCGCTATGGCCTGTTAGCGGTCAAGAATATAGGGTCGGGGGCCATTGAATCCATGGTCCTTGCCCGCAATGAAGGTGCTCTTTTTAGCTCAATTTTTGATTTTTGCCGCCGCATTGATTTGCGTTTGAACAATCGTAAGGTCTTGGAGAGTCTCATTAAAGCAGGAGCTTTCGATGCGTTTAAATGCCGTCGCTCGCAATTGATGGCGGTCCTGGAAAGAGCCTTGGAAGCGGGGATGCGTGGCCAAAAAGAAAAGGAGATGGGGCAATTTTCATTTTTTAGCATGGAACAAGAGGAGAACAGTTTTGGCGCTAACGATGAAACCTATCCTGATATGGTGGAATGGCCCCAGGCCCAAATTTTGGCCCATGAAAAGGCTTTACTCGGCTTTTATCTAAGCGGGCACCCTTTGGAACGTTACAAAACAGAAATTGAGAAATTTGCCGACTTTACGACAGCTAATATTAAAGGGGCCCGCGATGGCCAGGAAGCCCGTATGATCGGGCTTATTACCACCGTTAAGCTTACCAGCACCAAGAAAACCAATGAACGGATGGCCATTGTTGGGCTGGAAGATATCGACGGAGAAATGGAACTGGTTGTATTTCCATCGAGTTACGCGCAGATAGCTTCGTATTTGAAGGAAAACGCGGTGGTGGTGGTCAAGGGCAAGGTGAGTTTCCGTGATGGTTTGCCAAAGATGATGGCCAGCGAAATGGCGGGCATTGACGAGGTCTACGATTTGATCAAGTCTGTCCAGGTCGACTTATCCCACACCAATCAAAATAGTTTTGAAAAATTAAAAGAGAAGTTGGCGCGATTCCCGGGCAAGGTCCCGGTCTACGTACAGCTGGATACACAGAATTATAAAAGAGTGCAAATATTAGTGGGCGAAGATTTGTTTGTAACTCCCAGCGAAGTCCTGATGGAGGAGATCAAGGTCTTAGTGGGAGAGAGCAATTTTTCGTTGACACTGTAAGTCGTTGTTGGTACTATAGTTGCGACCTACAGGAGTCCTCAGTAATGAGAGGGCGACCTACGGGTGTTCTCAATATAGTTTTACCATCCCGATGCTATAATCGGGAGGTCTGGACAATGGATAAACTGCTCGCTGGCCCAAGCTAGCGGAGATTCCTGCTACGGCAGGAATGATCATAAATCAAGGAGAGTTTTTAATGACTAAAAAAGATATTGTGTTAAAAATAACGGATGCAACTGGTATTAAACAAGTGGATGTCAAAAAGATCGTGCAGAAGACTTTTGACGTGATTGTGGATTCCTTGATGCAAGGCGACAAGGTGGAATTGCGCAATTTCGGTGTCTTCAAGATTAAAGAGCGACGTGCCCGATTCGGCCGTAATCCCCGCACGGGACAAAGTGTTCCCGTCCCTCCCAGGAAAGTCGTGGTCTTTAAGTCCGGTTTAGAAATGAAGCAGAAGGTCAAATGACACCTGACGAAACGTCAGGGGTCATCCTGAGGCAAGTGCCGAAGGATCTTAAGGAACTTAAAGATTCTTCGGAGCATCTGCGAATGTCCGGCATGAGGACCTGCGCTCAGAATGACACCCTATATGACTAAGTTATTTGCCGTCCCTCGCGGGACATCCGATATATTACCCGAAACAACTCCTCTATGGGAAGCCTTAGAGTTCCTGGTCCGTAAAATTTGTAAATCATACGGCTATCGGGAAATTCGTACCCCCATTTACGAAGACGTCAGTCTCTTTAAGAGATCTCTGGGGCAAACCACAGATGTGGTCAATAAGCAACTCATTGAACTGACGGCAGGGCCAAAAGGTCCTTTAGGTGAGACATCCGCAAGGCAGGAAGATGTCATCATGGGTTACGCCTTGCGTCCGGAGGGCACGGCATCCGTTGTGCGCTCTTATATAGAGAACAGTTTGGATGGCAAGGAAAGTCTCTCCAAGCTTTTTTATATGGGGCCCATGTTTCGAGGAGAGCGCCCGCAAAAAGGACGCTTGCGCCAATTCCACCAGATCGGGGTGGAGGCTATTGGACCAAACTCAGCTTCTCCTTTTTTGGATGCGGAAGTGATTGCTTTGGCCATGCATTTGTTAAGAGAACTGGGAGTTAACGAACCTCAATTAAAGATCAATAGCCTGGGTTCCAAAGAAGATAAAGCGCGCATTTCGACCTGGCTACGGGCGGAATTTGCCCCCTATACAAACAATCTGTGCGCGGACTGCCGCGCCCGTTTTGAACGTAATGTTTTTCGAGTCCTGGATTGTAAGCATGAATCATGCCGTAAAGTCGTGGCTACGGTTGTCAAAGACCTGCCTCTATCTGTCCCCAGTAAAGAGTATTTTGACCAAGTGCAGGCTGCGCTTAAAAGTGTCGGCATTCCTTTTACAGTCTCTCCGCATCTTGTGCGTGGCCTGGACTATTACACGCATACGGTATTTGAAATCACGGCCCAAGGCCTGGGCAGCCAGGATGCTGTGGGTGCCGGGGGGCGCTACAACGGTCTGGTCCATGAATTGGGCGGAAACCCCAAAATAGCTTATGGCGCCGTTGGCTTTGCCTTAGGGATTGAACGCATTTTATTGGCCCTGGGGGAGACTGCAGTCCCGTTGGCGGGAATAGACGTTTATATCATGGCCATGAAGGAAGAATACCAGCCGTTGATTTTTTTAGTGTTACAGTTGTTGCGAAAATCCGGCATCAGCGCGGAGATGAGTTTTGCGGGTGGCTCCATGAAGTCGCAGATGGGACGTGCTAATAAGGCAGGAGCGCGCTTTGCTTTGATCGTTGGAGAGGACGAAGTCAAAAATAATTCCATTGCTGTCAAGGACATGGAAAAATCGACCCAGGAGACAGTGGCCTTGGCTGATATTCTAGAATACTTAAGAAAGGTTTTATCATCATGAGGACGCATACATGCGGCGAATTGAACAAGAATTTTAAAGACCAGGAAGCGACCCTGTGCGGCTGGGTGCATCGCCGCCGGGACCATGGCAAACTTATTTTTATCGATATCCGCGATCGTTATGGCATTACCCAGGTGGTCTTTGTTCCCTCAGTCAGTCCTGAAGCCCACAACGAAGCCCAAAAATTAGGGCCAGAGTTTGTCGTTAAAATCACAGGGACGGTCAATGTCCGGCCGCCCAAGAATGTAAATCCCGATGCCACAACTGGGGACATTGAATTGCTGGCGAAGAAATTAGAAATATTGAACACCGCCAAGGTGCCTGTTTTTGAAATTGACGATAATATTGAGGCTGCCGAGGACCTCCGTCTGACCTATCGCTATCTGGACATTCGCCGTAAAAAAGTGCGCGACTCCCTGGTGCTGCGCCATCAAATTTGTAATGCCATGCGGACCTTTTTAAATGCGGAAAAATTTACAGAAATTGAAACTCCGGTACTGACCAAATCTACGCCGGAAGGTGCCCGCGACTTTTTGGTGCCTTCGCGTCTGAACATAGGCACTTTTTACGCGCTTCCCCAGTCACCGCAATTATTCAAGCAGATTTTGATGGTCTCGGGCATGGACCGTTATTATCAGATCGTCAAATGTTTTCGCGACGAGGATTTGCGCGCCGACCGTCAGCCGGAGTTCACCCAGCTCGATATGGAGATGTCGTTTGTGGACCAGGATTTTATCTTTGACCTGACGGAACGTATGTATAAGCAAATATTTAAAGAGGTTTTGAATATTGATTTACCTATTCCTTTCCCCCGGATGACCCACGCCGAGGCCATGGCCAAGCACAATTCAGATAAGCCGGACATTCGTCAGGATAAAAACAACTCACAAGAATTTGCGTTTTTGTGGGTTGTGGATTTCCCTTTGTTCAAGTATAATACCGAAGAAAAACGCTGGGACAGTGAACATCACCCATTCACCGGCCTTAACCCGGAGGATGTGCAATTCCTGGAGAGTGGAGAATATGCCAAAATCCGTGGACGCTGTTATGATTTGGTGCTCAACGGCAATGAAATAGGCAGTGGCTCTGTGCGTATTCACCGTCGAGAATTGCAGCAGAAGATTTTTGACATCATTGGGCTTGCGCCACAGGAGGCCCAAGAAAGATTTGGTTTTTTGCTCAGAGCTTTTGAATATGGGGCGCCACCCCACGCGGGAGTGGCTTACGGGATTGATCGTGTCGTGACCATCATTACGGGTAATGAGTCTATTCGTGACTGCATCGCTTTTCCAAAGACCCAAAAAGGCACATGCCTGATGACTGACGCTCCCTCTGACGTGGATGCTAAACAGTTGAAAGAATTAGGCTTGGTAGTGTTGAATAAAAAATAATTGTAGGGACACGGCATGCCGTGCCCCTACTCCTAGTCAATCGGGAGGTTTGTCATGTTAAATAAAAATTTAGTTCTGTTGACCCTGGTGATTTTCGCTGCGGGCTGCGGTTTGGAAGCAAGGACCTACGTGATGACCAAGCCTCGCGTGGGGTTGGATCAAGGCAATGGTAACGGCGGCTGTGTGGTTGGCAAATGTTCGGCTCAACCAACTCCGAGTGAAACGACCCGAAAAGTTTACGTTTTGGAAATCACCAAGCCCGTTCCTGAGTCAGAGGTTCAAAAAATCGAGGAAACCGCGGTCAATGCCATTACCGAAAACGCTGAAACTCCTTCAGGGGCCGAAGCTGTGCCTGCTGAAAGTGCACCGGCGGCGTCAGATAATGCTCAAAGCGTACCCGCGCCTGTCGTGGTGCCGGTCGTGGGAGAATTACCTGGCAGCAACCCCATCACACCGGAGGTGACACCAACACCGGCCGCGCCCAACGGGGGAAGTGTGCAAGCCCAGACTTACACGGTGCAAAAGGATGATACTTTGCAGAAGATTGCCAAGAAGGTTTTTGGTTCCTATGGAAAATGGTACAAAATTTACGAGGCCAATAAAGAAAAAATTAAAAATCCTAATGTCCTTAAACCGGGAACTGTGCTGACAATTCCGGCGATAAAATAATATAGAAAGGTTGTGAATGGATTTTAACCTGAAGTTTGACAATAACCGCGATTTGCAATTGCTGTTTGGGCGTTATGATCAGAATTTAAAGATTATTGAGAAGGAACTGGGGGTCCGCATTGTCCGCTCCGAGGACGGCATTAAGATCATCGGCAGCGAACCCAAGGTCCAGATCGCCCGCGATCTATTTCATTACCTGATGACCTTTGTCGAGAAGGGCAAGGATGTCAAGAAAGCTGATATTGTTTATGCCTTGCGCTTGGTAGACAAGGAAAAAGAAATTGATTTCAAGCGTTTAGCCAAGGAAAAGATTGAAGTTTCTGTTCAAGGGGGGTTAGTGACCCCCAAGACCAAGGGCCAAATTGAATATATCGAAGCCATTAAGAATAACGATTTAGTTTTTTGTATTGGCCCTGCGGGTACGGGAAAGACTTTTTTAGCCATTGCCATGGCTGTTAATGCTCTTAAAAAGGGATTGGTGCGCCGCATCATTTTGACGCGTCCGGCGGTGGAAGCCGGGGAAAGTTTGGGCTTTTTGCCGGGCGACATGGTGGAGAAAGTTTTGCCGTATCTGCGCCCATTATATGATGCACTCTACGATATGATGGAGCCTGAAAAGGTCGAACATTATAACGAACAGGGGATCATCGAAGTGGCTCCCTTGGCCTTTATGCGCGGCCGCACGCTCAATGAGGCTTTTGTCATTTTAGATGAGGCCCAAAACGCCCGACCGGACCAGATGAAAATGTTCTTAACACGTATGGGTTTTGATTCCAAGGTGGTGGTCATCGGCGATGTGACCCAAAGCGATTTGCCTGCCCCCGATAATAATGGTCTGGCCGAAGCCAACCGCATTTTGGGCAATGTTCCCGAGATCAAGTTTATCCATTTGACCAGCGAAGACACCGTCCGTCATGAATTGGTGCAGAAGATTATCGAGGCCTACGCCCAGACGAACGGTAATCACAAGCACTGATTTTTTTCCTAAGCATGGATACTCATGAGCTCTTTGCAACATAATTCCATTTCCCGCGATCAAAGTATTATGGTGGCCGTCACCTTTCTGGCGCTGGTGATTTTCTGCTATTTTTCCGGCCTGCCATTAGTCATTCCTTTGTTGGTTTTCTTTTTAGGCATTCAGCTATTTCATTTTAAAAAAGTCAAACCCCGGTTATTTTTGCATTTGTCGCTGCTTTTGGTCCTGCTTATCTTTGCAGCTCATGCCCTCAAAGCTTATTCTCACCTGATCCATTTTTATCTTCCCGTCGCTTCTATCGCCATGCTGACGATGTTGTTATTTAATGACGTGCAGATCAGTTTTATGATGGCTTTTATGAGCGCAGTCCTGGCAGGGATTGTTTTGGGGTTTGGTCTTAATGAGACGCTGATTTTTTTCTTGGGAGGCCTGGCCGGCTGTTACAAAGTCCGTGATGCGCGTACCCGTGGGGTATTGATTGAAGCGGGGATTTATGTCTCCCTTATCCAGGTGACCTGCGCATTACTGATCAATCCCGTGATCAACAAAGACATTTTAATGTACATTCTCAAGCCCCTGGCCATCAATGGTTTGATTTGCGCCTTTGTTGTGATCGCGACTTCCAAGATTTTTGAGATGCTCTTTGGGGAAATAACAAATTTTACGCTTTTGGAACTCTCGGATTCATCACAACCTTTGCTCAAGCGCATGGTGGTAGAGGCTCCGGGCTCATACCATCACAGTTTAATCGTCAGCAATTTGGCCGAAGCCGCGGCGGATGCCATTGATGCGCATCCTCTGTTGGTCAGGGTTGGGGCCTATTATCATGATATCGGCAAAATTGTAAACCCTAAGTATTTTACTGAGAACCAGATGGTCTCCGATAATAAGCATGACGAATTGGAACCTTCCATGAGCCGCTTGGTGATCTTTAACCATGTCAAGGAAGGTATTGAGCTTGCGCATAAGTATCATTTGAACCATCGCATCGTTGATTTTATTCCCGAACATCATGGGACAAGCGTCATGCATTATTTTTATCAAAAGGCGCTGGCGGAAGGTCATCCCGAGGGATTGGAAGAAAAAGATTATCGTTATCCCGGTCCCAAGCCCCAAAGCAAGGAAACGGCCATTGTTCTTTTGGCCGATTCCGTGGAGGGGGCCACCCGGGCCCTTGATGAGCATACGCCTCAGCGCATTGAGGATGTGGTGCGCAAGGTCATCAATAATAAATTTATTGATGGTCAATTGGATGAGTGTAATTTGACCCTTAGAGAAATCGACACGATTGCCGCTACCTTCGTGCGTGTGTTAAGTGCCATGTATCATGGCCGTGTCAAATATCCTGAAAAATCTAATGCAAATATCTTTAAGAAACTTCCAAAAGAAGATCCCAATCCCAAGGTACAAGATCCTCAAGGCGGCGAAAGCGGCGTTTCGTAAACTTGAGAAAAGTCCGACTTTTCTTTCCATTGTGTTTGTGGGCGCCAAACGCATGCGGGGGATTAATAAAAAGTATCGGGCACATGATTTCGTGACCGATGTTTTGACCTTCGATCTAGGTGACGGCATGAGCGAGATCATCATTTGCCCGCAAATCGCCGCTGCCCATGCCAAGACCTATCAATCATCGACCGAAGGTGAAATTATTTTATATGTGATTCACGGTATCCTGCATCTGGCCGGCTATGACGACCATCTAGACCAAGACATCCGGCAAATGCGTCGGATGGAAGAAAAATTATTAAAATGATGAAACACGTCCTTGTTATTGCTTTGGTTTCTTATCTGGCCTATGCCCTGGAATTTTTGTTGTACAATTTTTGGGGGCCCTGGGGCAAGCCGGAGTTATTGGTCCTCGTAGTGATATTCTTTAATCTCTACTTGGGGATACGTTTTAGCATTATCGCGGCCATTTGTTGCGGAATATTCAAAGATGCTTCAGGGGTGGCCCCTTTTGGGACCTACGTTTTGGTTTATATTGCCGCCAGTTATCTGACCACCTTTGTCCGTTGGTATTTGTACCAGCCGGGCTCAAGGGCCTCCCGGGCCTTGGTAGCTCTTTTTGTGGTGACCGGCTGTTTTATCGTACAGGCTGTATTGACGGATATGAATCATGAGTTGCATTTTGGAGAACAGCTATTGTACCTCTTAATCCCTCAGCTGTTGACAACTATGATAGCCGCCACCTATGTCTTTGCTCAATTGAAAAACATCAGTGCATTTTTTGCTTTGAAAAGTTAGGGGTGGATTCAACATGCGGCTTAATTTTATTCAATCCGCTATTTTTTTCTTTTTGGGATTGATCATCTGCGGTCTGTTTTATATGCAGATCATCCATGGCGAGTATTATCATCGTCAAAGTACAAATAACCGCATCCGGGTGGTCCCTATCGACGGCCCCCGAGGTAAAATATACGACCGTAACGGTGTGCTTTTGGCGGATAACCGCATTGTGTTTCATGTCGGCGTGATTCCTCAAGACCTGGAAGATAAAAATGCTTTATTCAGTTATTTGGGGCAGGTCCTCAACAGGGATCCGGTCTATCTCACGCGCCAGTTTCAGCGTCATAAACTCGCTCCCTTCGCGCCGGTCATTCTGGCCCAGGATGTCCCCCGCGACCTGGCGGTCAAGATTGCGGAAGAGCAATTCATCTACCCTGGCCTTATTGTCGAGCAGGGATATGAACGTTATTATCCTTTTTCAGATGTTGGCGCGCATGTACTAGGTTACGTCGGTAAGGTGGATGAGGAGGAGCTCGAGGACAATCAGCAGTATGGCTATACGCCTTTGAGTTTTGTCGGAAAAACAGGTATTGAAAAATGGTACGATGCTTATCTGCAGGGAGAGCTCGGCGGCCGTCAGATTGAAGTCGACAGCCGGGGTACCCAGGTGCGCTTGCTTGGTCTAAAAGATCCCGTTGCTGGCAGTAACGTCATACTGACCATCGATCAGCGCGTGCAAAGCGCTGCCCAGGAATTATTAAGAGGTTACAAGGGGGGCATCGTTGTCATGGATTTAGCGAACGGCGATTTGATGTCGTTGGTGAGCTCACCTTCTTATGATCCTAATGCTTTTTCAGACAAAACGAAGAATGAAAACCTGACTTCTTATTTTAATGACCCTGCCAGGCCCTTGTTTAATCGTCCTGTTTCCGGTCAATATCCGCCGGGATCAGTGTTTAAGATTCCTGTCGCCCTGGCCGCCATCCAATTGCATATGATCACAACGTCCACCACTTATGACTGTCCAGGGTACATGATGGTGGGTCGAAGAAAATTCGGCTGTTCGCATGTGCATGGCGTGCAGAATCTAGAGGCGGCCTTGGCGCATTCCTGTAATGTTTTCTTTTTTCACGTTGGACAACTGGTGACCCCGCCCACCATTGGCGCGTTTGCCAAAGCCTTTGGACTGGCACGTCGCAGCGGGGTGGACCTGCCGTTTGAGGCCAAGGGCAATATCGTCACTCAAGCGCCTGTTGGTGGATCATGGTACGGCGGGGATGTTTTAAATTTATCTATAGGTCAGGGCTATACGCTTGCAACACCTTTGCAATTAACGGTCATGATGGCGGCTGTTGCCAACGAGGGAGTCATTTTGCGTCCACGCGTGGTCAGGCAGGTTGGGACTAAAGAGATTCCGGTCTTGGATTTTTTAAAAAGGCCGCGGGTGAGATTGCGTGAGCAAACCTGGCGTGTGGTCCAACAAGGATTAAAAGCAGTGGTGGATGATGCAGAAGGGACAGGGCATGATTTAAAAGCAGTTCAGGGTATGGATATTTATGGTAAAACCGGCACTGCCCAAAGTGTGCACAGTAAACCCAACCACGCGTGGTTTGTCGGGTACGCCCACTCTGCCAAAGCAAACATTGCTTTCTGTGTATTTTTGGAATATGGAGGATCATCTGAAAATTCTGTCAGAATTACCCGTGATTTGCTTTTAAGGCTGCAATCGTTGCAAATTATATAAGTTCTTTATTCCCTTCAGGTTATTTTTCATTGTCCCGCCGGAAAATCCTTTAAAAATAAGTCAAAAAAGTTCAAATATGTATTGTAAGCCATACACGATTTGTTAATATTAATTTATACGTATATAAATTTAGTTTGACAACTTTTTGGAAAGTGATGAATTTTTCCGACCTTAAGCGATATTTACCTCTCCCAGTTTATTTAATTTCCTTTATTTTTATTTTTTCCACAACAGCACAAGCCGCCGATATTCAAGCCCAATTGGATTCTAATAATGGGAGCAGCGGTTTATCTGTTCAGAATTCTTCATCTGCTCAAGTCGCCAGGGTAGACTCCAGTGGTAACCTTACGGCCCAGGGGAACGTGGGTATTGGGACATCATCCACAGGGGGCGTATTATTATATGTGTCACCAGAGGGAGAACCTCCAACCTTTGTGGGAGCCGGGGATTCGTACATACAAAATAATTTGGAAGTCGATGGTATTACGTATTTGAACGATGTCTATATCAACGGACTGGAAGTCAACGGAGCGACATTCAATGGGAATGTGGGAATTGGGACAATTGATATCTTATCGGTAAAGGGTGGCGCCTATTTAGCAACGACCAGTGGCAATGTAGGCATAGGGACAATAACACCGAATAATCTTTTTGCGGTGGGCGTAAACTCACCCTTCCAGGTTGATGGTGGAGGTGCGATCGCAGCCGTGACCGGTATCACGACATCAGGGGCATACACGCAAAGCGGTAGTTTGGCCAACCTCTTTTCCGGCACATCAACTTTTAATAATGCCGTTGATAGCGCCTTGTTTACGGGAGGCAATGTAGGTATCGGCTCCATAAATCCGGGACAAAAGCTTGATGTTCAGGGCACCGTTCGGGCGATAGGTTTTACGATGAGCGGCCAAACACCCATGAGCGGGTACGTGCTGACAGCTCTTGACAGCAGTGGGATGGCAACCTGGTCTTCGTCCGGGGCAGTTGGTGGCTGGACCACGGCAGGTCCTAATGTTTTCGAGACGGGTTCTGGAAATGTCGGTATCGGCACATCAATGATCAGCCAAGGTTCTTTGGTTGTGACCAATGGCAATGTGGGTATCGGGACATGGGCTCCGAATTCTCTATTGACCATCGGTGCCAATGCACTTGCGGTCAATAATGCTGGCGCCATCACCACCTTAGGGACATATACACAAAATGGAATTGGCAATAATACTTTCAACGGCAATATCGGTATAGGGACCATCTCAACGAATAACAGTTTATCGGTGCTCGGAGGTGCAAGCTTAGGCTCCTATGCCACGACAGCAGCACCGGTGGGTGGCTTGATAGCCAGCGGCAATGTGGGTGTGGGATCAAACGCGCCGGGGCAGGCTTTAGATGTGCAAGGGACAGTACGGGCGATTGGCTTTACGATGAGCGGGCAAACGCCGGTCAGTGGATACGTGCTGACAGCAATAGACAGTCAAGGCAATACCACATGGTCCATACCTGGAATTGTCGGCGGGTGGACAGTCTCAGGTTCCAGTGTGTATGAAACCAGCATGGGCAATGTGGGTATCGGCACATTTACAACCACTCAAGGCGCTTTAGTTGTGACCAACGGCAATGTAGGCATCGGGACATGGGCACCGAGTTCTCTGTTAGCAGTCGGCGCAAATGCTCTTACAGTCAATAATGCAGGCGCTGTCACAACTTTGGGGACATATACACAGAATGGAATTGGGAATAACGTTTTCAATGGCAATATCGGGATAGGGACAAGCACATCAAATAATGCTTTATCTGTTTTAGGGGGAGCGAGTTTAGGTTCTTATGCAACGACAGCGGCACCGGCGGGTGGTTTGATAGCCAGCGGCAATGTGGGTGTGGGATCAAACGCGCCGGGTCAGGCCTTAGACGTCCAAGGAACTGTACGGGCGATTGGCTTTACGATGAGCGGGCAGACACCGGTGGCTGGATATGTCTTAACGGCCATTGACAGTACCGGGACAACGACATGGTCCATACCGGGAATTGTAGGCGGATGGACAGTCTCAGGTTCCAGTGTTTATGAAACGAGCATGGGCAATGTGGGTATCGGTACATCAACAACCACTCAAGGCGCTCTGGTTGTGACCAATGGCAATGTGGGCGTCGGGACATGGGCCCCTAGTTCCTTGTTTGCCGTGGGCCCGAATACATTAACAATTGATAACACCGGTGCTGTTACGACAGCAGGTACATACACGCAAAATGGCATTGGGAATAATATTTTCAATGGCAATATCGGCATTGGCACAAGTTCAACGAACAATAGTTTATCCGTGTTAGGCGGTGCAAGTTTAGGTTCTTATGCCACGACAGCAGCACCGGCGGGAGGATTGATAGCCAGCGGCAATGTGGGTGTGGGATCAAACGCGCCAGGGCAAATGT
>CAZKUL010000054.1:0-2954 GCA_964555945.1 uncultured Planctomycetales bacterium | reverse complement strand
TTTGCTGTTGGCCCGAATGCATTGACAATTGATAACACAGGCGCTGTTACGACAGCAGGGACATACACGCAAAGCGGTATTGGGAATAATACTTTCAATGGGAATATCGGGATTGGAACAAGTTCAACGAATAATAGTTTATCAGTGCTCGGAGGGGCAAGCTTAGGCTCCTATGCCACGACAGCAGCGCCTGCGGGTGGATTGATAGCCAGCGGCAATGTGGGAGTTGGATCAAACGCCCCAGGACAAGCATTGGATGTTCAAGGGACTGTACGCGCGATCGGCTTTACGATGAGCGGGCAAACTCCTGTCAGTGGCTACGTGCTGACGGCGATAGACAGT
The DNA here is from genome assembly GCA_964555945.1 of uncultured Planctomycetales bacterium. Classification (GTDB taxonomy): domain Bacteria; phylum Omnitrophota; class Gorgyraeia; order Zapsychrales; family Fredricksoniimonadaceae; genus JABDGZ01. The sequence goes on along the minus strand of CAZKUL010000054.1, from coordinate 2,612 downwards.
AAAGGTAACACCACATGGTCAATTCCAGGGCTAGTAGGCGGATGGACAGTCTCAGGTTCCAGTGTGTATGAAACCAGCCTGGGCAATGTGGGCATCGGTACATCAACGACCACTCAAGGCGCTTTAGTTGTAACCAACGGCAATGTGGGTATAGGAACATGGGCGCCCACTTCCCTATTATCTGTGGGAGCAAACGCATTTACGGTCAGCAACACAGGAACTGTTGCAACGTCAGGGGCGTATACGCAAAGTGGCAATGGTATTAATACATTAACAGGGAATGTAGGTATTGGTTCAGCAACTCCTGGACAATTGCTGGATGTGCAAGGCACTGTCAGGTCCATAAGCTTTACGATGAGCGGGCAGACACCGGTGGCTGGCTATGTATTGACTGCAATTGATAGCAGTGGCACAGCCACATGGTCAGGAGCTTTGACAGTGAATCAGGGCAATGTGGGTATCGGTTCGGCAACTCCCGGCCAGATGCTTGATGTTCAGGGGTCAGTAAGGGCCTTTGCTTTTTATGGCAGCGGTATTGGCATAACGGGTGTTACTGCTGTTCCCGGCGGCGGTGCCAATTCCGTACAGTATAGTAATGGTTCTGTAACATTTGGCGATGAAACTAAATTCTCCTTTAACGGCAATAATGTTGGCATTGGTACCACCAATGGCGTCGTTCCATTGGACGTGCGTGTCCAAAGTGACTTTACAGGCAATGTCGGTATCGGAACTTTGTCTCCGGGGCAACTTCTGGATGTCCAAGGAACGGTGCGGGCCTTGAGCTTTGCCATGAGCGGTCAGACACCGGTGGCCGGGTATGTGTTAACAGCGATAGATAGTACCGGGACCACGACCTGGTCATCGCAGGGAACAGTGGGCGGATGGACTGTCTCAGGCAGCAGCGTCTATGAAACCAGCTTGGGCAATGTAGGTATCGGCACATCAACGACGACACAAGGTGCTTTAGTTGTGACCAATGGTAATGTGGGTATCGGGACATGGGCACCGACAGCACTATTATCCGTAGGGAATAATGCATTCACGGTCAATACCGCAGGAGCAATCACAGCCACGACAGGGATAACCTCCACTGGCGCATACACCCAAAACAGCGGTGGCATAAATACCTTTAGCAACAATGTGGGCATCGGCTCAGCGATGCCTGGCCAGTTACTGGATGTGCAAGGCACCGTGCGGGCCCTGAGCTTTGCCATGAGCGGCCAGACACCAGTGGCCGGGTATGTGCTAACAGCCATTGATGGCACCGGGATAACAACCTGGTCATCGCAGGGAACAGTGGGTGGTTGGACAGTATCAGGCAGCGGTGTGTATGAAACCAGCCTTGGGAATGTGGGTATCGGCACCTCGATGACGGCTCAAGGAGCTTTGGTTGTGACCAACGGCAATGTAGGCGTAGGAACATGGGCACCGAGCTCCTTGTTTGCGGTGGGATCCAACGCACTGACCATAGATAACACAGGGTCCATCAATACCTCAGGGACATATACGCAAAGCGGTGTGGGCAATAATACTTTCAATGGCAATATCGGGATAGGAACCGTCTCAAGTAATAACAGTTTATCGGTGTTGGGGGGTGCAAGTTTAGGTTCTTATGCAACGACAGCGGCACCTCCTGGCGGTTTGATAACCAGCGGCAATGTGGGTGTCGGATCAAGCGCGCCAGGACAGGCGTTGGATGTACAAGGAACAGTGCGGGCCTTGAGCTTTGCGATGAGCGGCCAGACACCGGTGGCCGGGTATGTGTTAACAGCGATAGATAGCTCTGGGACCACGACTTGGTCATCGCAGGGAACAGTGGGCGGATGGACGGTATCTGGTTCCAGCGTCTATGAAACTAGCTTGGGCAATGTAGGTATCGGCACCTCAACAACAAATCAAGGTGCTTTAGTTGTAACCAACGGTAATGTGGGGATAGGGACTTGGGCTCCGACGGCACTTTTATCCGTAGGGAATAATGCGTTTACGGTCAATACTGCAGGGGCTATCACAGCCACGACGGGGATAACATCCACCGGCGCATACACCCAAAGCAGCGGGGGCATAAACACCTTTAGCAACAATGTGGGCATCGGTTCTGTGACCCCTGGCCAAGCTTTGGATGTCGTTGGAACTCTGCGTGTCCTTGGTGCTACGGCCAATCTTCTAGTTCCAAGCGGGAATGTGGGCATTGGCTCAGCAACTCCTGGTCAGTTACTTGATGTGCAAGGGACAGTGCGGGCCTTGAGCTTTGCCATGAGCGGGCAGACACCGATAGCCGGGTATGTGTTAACAGCTATTGATGGCACCGGGACCACGACCTGGTCATCGCAGGGAACAATAGGCGGCTGGACAGTGTCAGGCACGAGTGTCTATGAAACCAGTTTGGGCAATGTGGGTATCGGAACATCAGCGACACAGGGAGCCTTGGTTGTGACCAACGGCAATGTGGGGATAGGGACATGGACACCGTCAGCCCTATTATCGGTCGGGAATAATGCGTTCACGGTCAATACCGCAGGGGCGATCACAGCCACGACAGGGATCACATCCACCGGCGCATACACCCAAAGTAGCGGGGGCATCAATACCTTTAGCAATAATGTGGGCATCGG
>CAZKUL010000053.1:0-17272 GCA_964555945.1 uncultured Planctomycetales bacterium | reverse complement strand
CAAGCATCAAATCTTTCCATTAAAAAAGGGCCATCAGCCCATTTTCGTTCTTTCCTATGTCGATAACGTGGATATGACAGACAGTCTTAAGGCTATGTTTGGCGCACAGGAAGTCCTGTTTTATATCGGTCTTGAAAAGGACGTTCGGGACGCCCTGGATTTGATGGTCCTGGAAGAAAGCCGCAAATATTTAGTCTCCAAGATCCTTGCCATTGAAAACTCCGACACCATGGCCCACTGGCTGGACACGTTGATCCGTTTGGCCGTCATTACGCGCTGTAGTGATGTCCACATTCATCCCTCCGGTAGGGCCACGGAGATCAGGTTTCGTATCGATGGTCTTTTGACGTCTATCTGTTGTGTTAAACAGGAGTTTGTCAAGTCGATCGCCAACATCATTTTAACCAAGTGCAAGGCCAATCCCGGAGATTATCAAATTCAGGATGGGAGTTTTGAATTTGAATATACAGATTTAGGCAGAAAAGTTGATATCCGCTTTTCACAAATTCCCAGCATCCATGGCCCCTCGCTGGTTTTGAGGCTTTTAGATAGGGCCCGCACATCCATTCCTCTTAAGAATTTGGGATATTCTGATCGCAGCTGGAAACTCATTGGTCAGGCCATCAAATTGCCTTACGGCATCATCCTGGTCACAGGCCCTACAGGATGCGGTAAATCAACAACGCTATATGCCATGCTCAACCATATCAAGACAGTCGCAAAAAAGATCTTAACGGTGGAAGACCCGGTTGAAATGAACCATTCATTGATGAGCCAGCTGCAGGTCAATACCAATCAGGAATTGACCTTTAGCAAAGCCATCCGGGCCTTCTTACGGCAAGACCCGGACATCATTTTGGTCGGTGAAATCAGGGACAAAGAAACAGCCACCGAGGCCATGCGGGCCGCCATTACAGGCCACCAAATCTTTTCTACCTTGCACACCAATGATCCCGTCAGTGCCATTTTACGCCTTAAAGATTTGGGTATTGAGGGGATAAATATTGCCAGTTGCCTCAATGCGATCATATCCCAGCGACTGGTTAGAAAGCTATGTCCGCATTGCAAACGAGGATACAGCGCTTTTAAGTCAACGCTTGATCCCATTGAGTCGAAATATTTAAACAAGGCCATCCAGATTGTACACGCGCCGGAGGGTTGCCGCAAATGTCATAACGGTTACTGGGGGCGGACTGTTGTGGCTGAAGTATGCCTGCTCGACAATACCATCAAAGATTTAATAGGCCGGGATTTAATAGGTGAGATCCAGGGGATACTTCTATCTGATCCTGGGCATGACACCATGTTTCATGATATGCAGAGGCTCCTTGAAGAGGGGATCACTTCCTTGGAAGAAGCTGTGCGGGTCTTAGGATAAGCCTATGTACTGGAAGGTCACTGGATTGACGAAAATGGGTTCAATTATCCATCGAGTCCACAAGGGAACAAGACAAGAGGTGTTGGTCCAACTCAAATTCAATGGACTTGACCTTATAAGCATTCAACCTGATTTTAAGACATCCTTTGAGAATATGTTTAAGAATGGAAAATTACCGGCTGCTGTTTTGGCCACATTTTTTAAAGATTTTTCAAGGGCGTTGAAAAGTGGATTGTCCGCACAAGAGGCGATCGGTTCTTTAAACGAACAAACGATGCAACCGTTGTTAAAGAAGGCTCTCAGAAAGATCAACCTGTCCATTGTCGATGGGCGGTCCATCAAGGAGGCCTTTGAAAGCAGCAAGGTTTTTCCGCTTCTCGTATCCACGTCGTTAGATGCGGCCGAGCGCAGCGGGAATCTGGTGGAAGTAACGTCTATCTTGAGTGAATATTTTAGATTTATGAATGACAACACAATGAGAATGATCAAGTCATTGATCTATCCGGCGTGTGTATTTATTGCGTTAACAGTGGCTTCGGTGGTGATTTCAATAAATTTGGTGCCACAATTAGGCGTGATATTGCCGGCACAGGCACAGGACAATCTCTCCACTAGATTTATCCTCAATTATGCCAGCTTCATGCGATCGTATTGGTGGCTTACTCTAATGGTCTTGATAGCCATGGTATTGGCGGCGCTGAAGATTTGGGAATATAGAAAAAATGAGCTTATCAAATTCGTCTTTAGATTGCCTCTCCTGGGTCATTTAATCAAAGAGAGGGAACTGACATTATTATTCCTCTATCTCTATGTCTATCAGAAAAGTGGCGTCAATATTATCGCTTCCATGACGCATATCCAGGCCAATTATCCCAATTACGTCACCGGTCGGCTTGTCGATATAAAGAATAAAGTAAATCAAGGGTATTCCCTCGGCGAAGCTTTAAAGACGGATGAATTTTTCCCGTCTCTAATTTACATGAATGTAAAGAAAGGCGAGATGACGGGAAATCTCTATCAATATTTTTATGAAATCTATCAATATTACGATCAAAAGTCCCGGGATTCCATCGAGACACTTATCGGCATCGTCAATCCGGCCCTGCTGACCATCGCTGTTTCTTATTTAGGACTGATCATCGGATGCTTTATTCTACCCTTGTATTCATCGATGAGCGGATCGGGAATTAGATAAACCATAAAACAGAGGAGGAGACAATATGAAAGGCATCTCGAAGAGCTTAAGCCATAAGAATGGTTTTACGTTATTAGAATTGATTGTGGTCATGGTCATCATCACCATCATAGCCTCCCAGGTCATTGCTTCTTTTAAAGGCGCTTCTGACAATGGCCGTGTCGCCGCGGCACTCAATAGCATTAAAGCCATCCAAACCGCCTCAATGGGCTATTTCAATAACAATGGCGGGAGTTGTACGGGGATATCGGTGGCGAACCTGGTCGCAGGCAACTATTTGCCGGGGACCTTTACCGGCACCAATGCCAACCCATGGGGTGGAAACTATACTATCGCTGTTAACAGCAGTAATTCGACCCAGTTCAATCTTTCTATGACCAATATTGCTCAGGCAGACGCCACCATCCTAAACAATGCCCTGCAAAATTCAGCCCAGGCGGTGAATTATGTTGCTTCAAGCTCTACGTGGACAGGAACGTTTTAAGAGAGGCTATTCTCTTATTGAAGTGATAGGCGCAGTCGCTATTTTGGCGATCGTCTCTGGTATTGTCCTTGGAGGGTATCAAACGAGAATAAATAAAGCCAAGCTTGAACAAACAGTCGATGAAATGACCTCATTGGCACAGGCAAGTCTTGATTTTTATAAATCTCAAGGGTACTGGCCTAATCGTCCCGGCGAGCTGGCTCCTGAATATATGTACGCAGGTCTGGCTTCTTCGCCTTTCGGGGAAGCCTATCAGGTCAACGGCCTTAATAATATGGCCACCATTTCAACGGCTGTCCCGTCAGGTTTAGCTCGGTCTTATTATCAAGGAACGCTGTTGGAAATATTACCAGGAGCACCTAACGATACCATCGTTATTACCCAAAGACTTCCCAACGCATTCTCAGGACGGCTACAATATGAAAAAAAATATACTTCCCAGCAATAAGGCTTTCAGTCTCCTGGAGATGACAGTTGTTATCATCATAATGACGATTTTAGCTTCAGCAGCGATACCTGTCTTAAGCAGGTCTTATCTTGAAAAGGCCGGCAATAAAACAGCGCTGGATATCAGTGCCATTCAGGATGCAGCCAGGGCCTACTATATCGATAATAACAAATGGCCGGATAACAGCCTTTACGCAACACCAATTGCCGCCCTGCAAGCGGGTAACTATTTGCCAGCTTCTTGGAACCCCATAAATCCTTTCGGTGTTAACGCGGCGGCACCATCGACGTACAGCTATAATGCCACCTCAGCGGGAGCCACTTTTACAGTCTACACCAATGTCCCAACGGCCTCCCTGGCTCTTATTCAGAATGTCTTACCAACCAATTGGGTTTCAGGAAATGACATTTACAGTAGTGTCAGCGTTCCGGGGGCGACGAATTTTCTCCCTTCGGGAATTATCATGCCATGGGCGTCTAATAGTATACCTGCCGGCTTCTTGCTCTGTGATGGGTCTGTCTACGAAGTCACTGCCTATCCTGCACTTGCGAATCTCCTGGGCGCAGCCTATGGCGGTGATGGTATCAACACCTTTGCTGTTCCTAACTTACAAGGAAAAACGATATTTGGATATCAAGCAGGTGATGCCAATTTTGGGGCCTTAGGGGCCATCGGAGGCAATAAGACGATGATTGGGGATGGAGGGGCCTTAGGGCCGGCAGACACCTTTAATTATACGAACAGGGTTAAAATATCCGGGAATAGTTTATGGGGTATCACCGGCGGCCAGCGGGCGCAGGGTGTTTCTACAGCTATTTTAAACCCTTATATTACCCTGAATTATATCATTAAAACCTAAGGGTTTGATTATCGAATAATGAAAATTACGTCATGGCTGCTATTGATGTTAGGCATTTTGATATTCTTGAATGTAATTCAACTCTTGTATTTTAACGTTTTTACCCATTCTTTACCCTATGGAATCTATATAAAAGTCAATGCCAATCCCAGTGTAGGTGATTATGCGGCGACCTGCCTGACTCCTGAAATCGCCCATTACGGCATGGAAAGAGGTTATTTAGAACGGGGTATTTGCGGCACTGGAACAGTTCGTGTCCTGAAAATAATTGAGGGCATCCCTGGCAGTCATTTTTGGGTCAAAGACGGGTTTTTAAGAATAAATAGACATTCGTACAAGATAATGGTTAAAGACTCATTGGGAAGGCCGCTCCCTATGTTCTACAATCGCAAGGAAGGCACACTATCAAAGGGCCAATACATGTTATTAAGCGATTTCGTGGATAACAGTTGGGACTCTCGTTATTGGGGTCCGGTGAGTATCCAATTCTTGTTAAAGCCTTTTTGGATGTTTGAAGATATCAAAAAATAGATTGAAGATATTCTTAAAGAGTTATGCCTAAAAGAATAGTATAATAACTAAAATGCTATCCAGACTCAAATATCCTGTTCGCAGCTTCATAGGCATCACTGCTGTCATTCTTTCTATTATTGCCGTTGTGTTATTAGTCCATCGTGCGGCGATCCAGGCCAATGCCTGGCATGTGGTGCCTTTTTGTATTTATGGCCTCAGTTTAATTACCCTTTGGACAATAAGTACTCTTTACCATTCTTTAGACGTCCCTCTAAAGATCAATCGGACCCTGGAACAACTTGACCACGGGATGATTTATTTCTTGATCGCGGGAACCTATACGCCGATTTGTTTAATTGTTTTGCATGGGTACGGGGCCTGGGGATGGAGCCTGTTCGGCGTCAATTGGACCTTGGCCATTACAGGCTTTGTCTTAAAATTGGTTTTTCGCCATCCGGCAAAATGGCTTCGGATGTCATTCTTTATATTTTATATTATAATGGGATGGCTTATAGGCATTGCCTGGGTTCCTTTGACCCAGGCAATGCCCCGGGCCGGGATTTCTTGGCTTGTGTTAGGAGGAGTTTTTTATACGGTCGGGGCTGGGATATTTAACCAAAGAAAGCTGGCTGTCCCTCTCTTCGGGGCCCATGAGGTGTGGCATTTATTTGTGCTGGCAGGCAGTTTTTGTCATTTCTGGATGATGTACAATTACGTGGTATATTTGAAGTGATTCCCCCCTCTTTTTCATAAAGAGGGGTTAGGGGGAGTTGCGTGAAAAGACTTTATTTTTTATTATTGATGTGTCTTGGAAGCGTTAGTCCAGTCTTTGCCCAAGAGATCTACCAGGCGCACACTCATCTGCAGTTGGTCAGCGAACAGGATGCCCTTGTCCCGGGAAAAACTACCTGGGTGGGGCTTCAACTAGGATTAGATGAGGGCTGGCATGTGTATTGGCAAAATCCTGGTGACTCGGGTTTATCTCCCAAAATCAAGTGGCAGCTGCCCAAGGGTGTCACCGCAGGTAACATCCGGTGGCCATATCCAGAACGTCTTAATGAAGGGCCGCTAACGAGCTATGGGTATGTGCATGAGGTTTTGTTGTTAGTGCCGCTCAGTATCGATAAAAACCTGCAAGCGTCATCTGATGTGAATTTGCAAGCCCATATTAATTGGCTCACTTGCCGGGAAATATGTATTCCGGGCCACGCACAATTGGTACTTTCCATGCCGGTCGCGGCAAAAACATCTGCCATTGCGTTTAATCATTTTAAAGATGGCTTTGACCTCACGCGTCAAGATTGGCCCCAAAGGATTTCTGACATCACCAGTCGTGCTATCCTTGATGGCCAGCGTTGGCAGTTGGATATCCAGACCTCGGTCAAACAGCCGGGGGACATTGTCTTTTATCCCTTTCGTGATGATGTCATTGAACATGCCGCGCCGCAAACGACACAGATCACCCATCAGGGCTATAGGATCGTGTTAAGCAAGTCGCATATTTATCAGGGACCATTAGCCACCCTGGATGGTATCGCGGTCAATTCCGCAGGGTGGGAGGGGCATGGAAAGGCCAGAGCCATTGTCATTCAGGCCCCTATCGACCTGCCGCCTCCTCCACAGATAGCCATCTGGGTCGCCTGTTTGTTTGCTCTTATAGGCGGATTGATCCTTAATTTACTGCCTTGCGTGTTACCGGTTTTGTCCCTTAAGGTCCTCCATTTAGTGGAACGCCATCCAGACAAAGGCATAGCTCTTCGTCATTCGTTGGTCTATGCCTTGGGTATCCTTGTCTCCGTTTGGGCACTGGCGTCGTTGCTTTTTATTTTTAAATCCGCCGGTCAATTCGCCGGGTGGGGATTTCAATTTCAATCGCCAGTCTTTGTGATCATCGTGGCCATTATTTTATTTGCCTTGGCCCTGAATCTTTTTGGTGTTTTTGAATTCTCCCTGCCCGCCATTGGGTTACGACCCACCAGTCAAATGGGATATCAAGCCAGCTTTTTGAGCGGGGTCATTACCACCATTGTAGCCTCTCCGTGCACGGCACCATTGATGGGGACTGCATTGACATTGGCTTTAAGTCAGCCTAATAGCGTCGGGTTTGCTATATTTACCTGTTTAGGTCTGGGTCTGGCATTGCCCTTTATACTCCTGAGTACTTTTCCTGTTCTTTTATCCTTCCTTCCCAAACCAGGGATTTGGATGGTTTATTTAAAAAGGGTTTTGGGAATTATTTTATTGGGGTGTGTCATTTGGTTTTTAGGGGTATTTGGATTGCAAACAGGACTTTTAAACCTCTCAAAGTTTTATGCGTCTTCTGATGGGCTGCCGTGGCAAAATTATTCAGCCTCGGCGGTCAACCAAGCCCGTCAGAGCGGCCATGGCGTATTTCTGGATTTCACGGCAGCCTGGTGCATTAATTGCCAGGTCAATGACCGTTTAGTCTTACAAAACCGTGAGGTGGTTAGTGCATTTAGAACTAAGGGGATTATAGCCTTTAAAGGGGACTGGACCAAATATGATCCTGCTATCACCCAAGCCCTGGCGTCCTATGGCCGGGACAGCATTCCGGTTTATGTCTATTATCCGCCCGGCGCCATCAGTCCAATCATCTTGCCGCAGTTGATAACACCTCAATTGATTATAGATCGAATCAACACCCATCCGTCATCCCCGAATGTTTTTATCGGGGATCCAGAACACAAACGATGAGTATTAATTTAAAACGAGGAGAATTTATGCAAAAAATTAAACAGGTTTTGATGAGTGCTTTTGTAATGCTATTGGTTTCAGGTGTGTCTTGGGCCTTGGTCACCAGTAATCAATTAGCGCCACAATTCACCCTGACCGATACCAACGGTCAAAAACATTCTCTCACGGACTATAAGGGCAAGTTTGTGGTCCTGGAGTGGTTTAATCCGGATTGTCCCTTTGTCAAAAAGCATTATAACAGCGGCAACATCCCTCAATTGCAAAAGCAGTATACGGCCAAAGGAGTTGTGTGGTTGTCCATCGATTCTTCAGCCGCAGGCAAGGAAGGATATTATCCGCCGCAGGGGCTTAATAAATTTATGGCTGATAAGGGAGGCGTACCGACGGCTGTTTTTGCAGACACGGATGGCCGCCTGGGTCATTTATACGGCGCCCAAACGACGCCGCACCTGTTTGTGATCGACCCTAAAGGCACCTTGATCTATCAAGGGGCCATTGATGATACTCCCAGCACGGATATGACGGATTTGAAAGCAGCCCAAAATTATGTCAGTGCAGCCCTTGATGCAGCCATGAATGGTAAACCCGTCCCTGTGAGTGCCACCAAATCGTATGGCTGTTCCGTCAAATATTAATCGAGGCATTTCTTTGAGGACCCGGATGATCATGGCCTTTGTGGCTGTTTATCTGATCTGGGGTTCTACGTATTTGGCCATCCGGTTTACCATTGAAACCCTCCCGCCATTTTTATCGGCAGGCTTGCGGTTCTTTGTGGCGGGGATGGTGCTCTACATTTTTGGCCGCTTTAAGAATAAAGAACCTGCGCCATGCAGAAACCATTGGATAAGTGCTTTTATTGCCGGTGGATTCTTGTTGTTGGGGGGCAATGGCTGTGTCGTGTGGGCTGAACATTTCGTGCCCTCCGGCCTGGCAGCTCTTTTTATCGCCATTGTCCCTTTATGGATGGTTTTGCTGGAATGGGGATGGCACCAAACACAGCGGCCGTCCAACGGTGTCTTTTTAGGTATTGGGATAGGCTTTGTGGGTGTGTGGCTTTTAATGGCCCCGGACCTTTGGCATTTGGGGGCCCACAGCATTCATTTAGGTGGGGCGCTATTACTTTTATTGGCATCGATCTCCTGGTCTATTGGCTCCATCTATACGCGCAGGGCTGATCTACCCAAATCACCTTTTTTATCAACAGCCATGCAAATGATAGGCGGCGGTGTCCTGCTGATCGTGGTGGGCTTGGCCCAAAGGGAATACGCTCATTTTCATATCACGCATTTTAGCGCAAAGTCGATCATGGCCTTACTCTATTTGGTCCTCTTTGGCTCCTTACTGGCTTTTACGGCCTATCTTTGGCTTTTAAAGAACGCGGGTGTGGCCCGCACGTCCACCTATGCCTTTGTCAATCCCGTGGTGGCCATATTCTTAGGATGGGTCTTTGCCGGAGAAAAACTTGACCTCCAAACAGCTATCGCCGCTTTCTTTGTTTTAGTTGCTGTTATCTTTATTACCCTTTATCATAAAGAACCTGGAAAGAAGGCATTTTCTTAAATATGGAAAAAATTACCAGCTTTCAAAATGCGTTGGTTAAAAAAGTTCAAGCGTTACGTGAGGCCCGCGAGCGCCGAGAGCAGGGGATGACTGTTATTGACGGTGCTCGCGAGATACAACGTGCTAAGCACGCAGGCATTAACTTTGAGCGCCTATTTTATGTTAAAGGCCAGCAGGATTCCCTGGTCCAACAATTGAGAGAAGATAAAATTGAATGTCTGGAAGTAAGCAGTCAGGTCATGGAGAAATTGGTTTACGGTGAGCGCCATGATGGGATTGTGGCGGTGATCAAGGTCCCGGACCAATCTTTAAAAGATTTGAAATTATCTAAAGAGCCGTTGGTCGTGGTTTTAGAATCCTTGGAAAAACCTGGCAATCTGGGGGCAGTGTTGCGCACCTGCGATGGTGTGGGAGTGGAAGCTGTCTTGGTCTGCGACCCAAAAACCGATGCCTATAATCCTAATGTTATCCGTTCCAGTACCGGTATGATCTTTAGTATTCCGGTAGTCTGTGCCGGTGCATCGGAAATATCAATGTATTTAAAGACGAGAAAAATAAAAATTTGCGCCTCAGGCCCTGCCGCCAAAAAAATATATACCCAAATGGATTTCAAGGGCCCATGGGCCATTGTATTGGGAAGTGAAGACAAAGGGCTAACAGACTATTGGCTAAGGCAAGCAGACACAACCATCAAAATTCCCATGAACGGCCTGGCCGATTCCTTGAATGTCTCCATCTCAGCGGCCATCATCCTGTATGAAGCCCTTCGGCAAAGACAGATTTAATATGCGCTTACAAGTTTATTTATCACATAACGGTGTCTGTTCCCGCAGGGATGCGATGGACATTATTCAAGCCGGCCGGGTCAAGGTCAACGGCCGTATCATCAAAGAACCATCGACGCCGGTGGAAGGCCGCGAAGAAATCCTGGTTGATAATCAGAAAATCGGAGCCAAGGAATACGCCTGCGTGATGCTCAACAAGCCGGCAGGGTATACCACCACCAAGGATGATATGCACGCGGAAAAGACCGTGATGGACTTATTGCCGTCGTCCTTGCGGCACCTGGCGCCAGTAGGAAGGCTTGACCGTGACAGCGAGGGCCTATTGCTGTTGACCAATGACGGGGACCTGGCCTATCGTTTGACCCATCCTAAATTTCATGCGGATAAAACCTATCTGGTACGCGTCAAAGGCGAGTTGACTAAAGCCAAACAAGTTAAGATGGAGGGCGGCATCATCATTGAAGGCAAAAAAACTGCTCCTTGCCGTATTATGGAACTGAAGTATAATGGCACGGATACAGAATTTAAAATTACCCTCAATGAGGGCCGAAAACGCCAAATCCGCATGATGGCTAAAAGTGTCGGCCATTATGTGACGTATTTATGCCGTTTGTCCATGGGGAAACTGCAGTTAGGCGAGCTTCCCAAAGGGCAATGGCGGGCCTTAACCAAACAGGAAGTAGGACTCTTGCAATGATCACAATTAGTAATTTATCCAAGAACTTCGATGAGCGCATGCTTTTGGAAAATGTTTCCTTAAGTATTTTTCCCGGTGAACGCATTGGCCTGACAGGCCCCAACGGTGCCGGTAAATCCACCTTGTTTCAAATCATATTAGGCCAGTTGGAACCAACCGAGGGGTCGGTGAATATTCAAAAGGGGCTTAACATCGGCTATATGGCCCAGGAAGCGAAGTATGCTTCTGACCGCACGGTGATGGAGGAGATGACCTCCGGTGATGAAGAAATCCGCCGGCTGCTTGAGGAAAAGCACAAACTTGAAGAGGAGCATAAAGCCGACAGCCCCCGTTACGGGGACATTTTGGAACAATTGGAACATAAGGGGATTTATGAGCTGGAACACAAGGCTGAAAAAATCCTCACAGGTCTGGGTTTCAAGCAGGAAGAATTCCATAAGCCGATTGCCCATCTGTCCGGCGGTTGGCAGATGCGCACCCAATTGGCCAAGATGTTGACCTATAAATATGATTTGATCCTGCTCGATGAGCCGACCAACTACCTCGATTTGGAGGCGACCATATGGCTGAAAGGCTATCTGGCCAGCTATGACGGCACCTTCATCATCATCTCGCACGATAAGATTTTTCTCAATGATGTCACCAATTACACCCTGGTCCTTGATGATGCCAGGATGACCAAGGTCAAAGGAAATTACGAGGCTTATGAAGAAGCCAAGGAGATTCGCAACCGTTCTCTGGAGAAGCAACAAAAAGTGGTTGAGGCCAAACGCGAGCAATTGGAGCGTTTTACAGAACGCTTTCATGCCCAGCCCAACCGCGCCTCCGCGGTGCGCAATAAACGCAAGATGCTTGACCGCCTGGAGGTCATCCGTGTCCCTCAGGAAAAACATTCCATCCGTGATTTCGAATTTCCAGCGACGGTAGAGAGCGGTTATGCCGTTTTAACGCTCAGTGGCATCGATAAATCCTACGGGGAGAAAAAAATCTATAAGGGATTGGATTTCGAGATCACCAAGGGCCAGAAATTATGTTTGGTAGGCCCCAATGGAGCCGGTAAATCCACTTTGTTGAAAATGATCGCCGGTGTCCTGCCTCCAGATGCCGGTGTGCGTAAATTAGGGCACCAGGTGAACCTGGGATATTTCTCACAAACGCGGCTTGACGTTTTAAATCCATCCCGGACGGTCTTTGAAGAATTGGTCTCGGCCACGGAGCGCAGTGTGCCGCAAGCCCAGATGCGCACTTTATTGGGTGTGTTTAATTTTAGGGGCGATGATGTCTTTAAGCCCGTGCGGGTCCTCTCGGGGGGGGAAAAGAGCCGTTTGATTTTGGCCAAGCTCTTGGTCAATCCTCCTAACTTCATTTGCCTGGATGAGCCTACGACCCATTTGGACATTGATGGTGTGTAAGCCTTGACCAGCTGTTTCCAGAAATACGAAGGCACGCTGTGCTTTATCAGCCATGATCTTTTTTTCGTCAAGAATATTGCCAATCATATTGTGGAAGTCACGCCCGGCGTGCTTAAAAATTATCATGGCAACCTGGATTATTATTTAGAGAAAAAAGCAGGGATTGAAACACAGAAGTCCGGCCAGAAGGTCAAAAACGCCGCTAACAATGATAATAAAAGAAATGAGCCAGCTTCTTTGGAAGACATCAAGAACCAGCAATTAAAGCAGGCCCATGCGCGTCATAATGAAGCTTTAAAGCGCCTGGAAGAAATCAAAAAGGAAAGCCGGGCGCTGGAAGCGGAAAGCAAGCAATTGGAAACAGAAAGCTACGTCAAGTCCCGCTTTTTAAGCGATGCCTTTGGCCGCGATCCCAATATGATCAAAGAATACGGCATAAGACTAAAAGAAATCCAAAAACGCATGCGCGATATTGTTGTGATCTTAGACCAGTTGCAGGAAGAGAAGATACAGATAAGTAAATAAAATATTATCCCCCTCCCCACAAGAGGGAGGGAACAGATATGAAATTAAGAAAAATCGCCTCTTATTTAACACTGATGTGCTTATGCCTCTCAGGCTGTTCCATAATCTTTAATCTTGACGAAGTTTTTGTCCTTCAGGGTTATTCAAGCGAAAAAGAAGCCCAGCATCGTTTGGTGAAGACCATCAATGATCATTATGATGCTTTGATCAAGGCTCTAGACCAAGGACACATTAATGATTACAAAGATGAAGCTTCATGGGTGCGCGCCTTTGGTGAGCCAATCCTTAAGAAAGATTTGAAGGATGGAGGCCAGCGTTGGCTTTACCGGTACGCTATTTATAGATTTGCCAAGGACAAAGTCTATGTTTATTTTGACCGTCAGGCAAAAATGGTCAAATGGGAGAAGCTGCCATGCTCGAAATTCTTTTAGCGATCGCCGTCATTGTTGTCATGGTTGCCACCATGGCTGTTTTGGTTTTTTTCATGCGTAAGATGGACACCTCCCAAGGCGAGGCCACCTCACAGATGGAGCTGCGCAAACAGGCGATCGAACATACGGTGGCCGGACTCAAGGAAGAATTGGGCAAATACCAGCAATTACTACGCGAGTCTCAGGGGGAGCATTCCCGAAAGTTTGGGAGCCTTGAGAATGAACTGAAGAATGCTTCGCTTGCCACCCAGAAGCTTCAAGAAACCACCGTCAAATTGAATAATATTTTGGGCAATGTCAAGCTCCGCGGGCAATGGGGAGAGCGGATGGCTGAAGATATCATTCATTACGCGGGTCTCATCGAGAATGTCAATTATCTCAAGCAGAATGTCAACACCGCCTTAACCAAGCCGGATTTTACCTTTCTTTTGCCTCAAGGCCATTGCATCAATATGGACGTTAAATTCCCTTTGGATAATTATCTTCAAATGGTCAACGCGGAGCCAGGGGTGCAGCGGGATAGTTATGAAAAGGAATTTATCAAAAACGTCAAAGACCGTATTAAAGAAATCCAGAACCGCGATTATATCAACCCGTCGGAAAACACATTGGATTTTGTCTTGCTCTTTATCCCTAATGAGCAGGTTTTTGGCCTCATCCAGGAAAAAATGCCGGATGTGATGGATTTTGCCCTCAAGCAGAAGGTGGTCCTTTGCTCGCCTTTTACCTTATACGCCATGCTAAGCGTCGTCCGCCAGGCCCATGAACATTTCCGTTTTGAGAAGGACATCAAGAAAATCATTGAACTCATTGAAGGCTTTACCAAGGATTATGAGTTATTTAAAAACCGCTTCACGGACTTAGGGGTTTTAATAGGCAAGGTGGGCGGTCAGTATGCGGATATCAACGATAAAAGTTTTAAGAAATTAGACGGAAAAATCCAACGGATACAGGACCATAAAAAAGGCCATCAAATTCCCTCAGACCTCGAGGCCGAAGCGGCTTTGCCTAAAATGGCTAAGGACCTTATTGATGCGGCCTGAACTGTTCTTTAAGGACGTAGGCATTCTTGCACTCACCAGTGATGCTTCCATCGATTTTACACCCCTGGATTTTAATGCGCCCCTGACCGTTGACCAACGCGCGTATTTGAAGAAAAATGGCGGTACGGACGTCCCGCAAGTTTTTTGGCGCAAACAAGTCCACGGAGATGATATACTAAAAGTACAAAGTGGCATGGGGTCTCTCCAGGATAGTCCTGAAGCAGATGCCTTTATAACTGATGCACCCAGATTGCCAATTGCTATTCGTACGGCGGATTGTGTTCCGGTATTCATTTTTGATCCTGTACATCAGGCCATTGGGCTCGCCCATGCGGGATGGAAGGGGACGTATAAGATGATTGCTGCCAAGACCGTGCAAAGGATGGCAGAGACCTATGGAAGCAAGCCTTTAGACTTGAAGGTGGTGTTAGGCCCCAGTATCCGGGTGTGCTGTTATCAAGTGGGCGAAGAATTCCGGGACTATTTTCCTTCACACGTCAAAGACCGGGCTGGCAATTTATATGCGGATGTTGTTGCCGCCAATAAGGAACAACTCTTGCAGGCAGGTGTGAGAAGCGAAAATATTTTTGATAGCGGACGATGCACCTGCTGTGATAAGAACTATTTTTCTTTCCGGCGGGAAGGCCCCAAGGCCGGCCGTATGATATCACTCATGATGCTGCTCTAATTTTTCCCCCCTCTTTTTTTAAAGAGGGGGTCAGGGGGAGTTCAAGTCAAAATGTCCTATATTATCATTCTAGTCACCACCAAGGACAAAAAAGAAGCCGAAAAAATTGCCAGAGCTTTATTAGAATCCAAATTGATAGCCTGTGCCAATATTCTGCCTGGAGTTCACTCCCTATTTTGGTGGCAGGGCAAGATTGACTCTTCCCAAGAAGCACTACTGGTCTTGAAAACCAAGAAGACCCTGTTTAAGAAAGTCTCAAGTAAGGTCAAATCCATACACAGCTATCAAACGCCAGAAATCATCGTACTGCCTGTTGTTCATGGCAGTGAAGATTATCTGCAATGGCTGGAGCATAGTTTAACTTAATACCATGTTATATTTTCGATCAATCATATTAGTGCTATGCCTTATTTTTTCATCTCCCCTCTGGGCCATGAGCCATTTATCGAGCCCTGAGACGAGTAGTCCCATCATAGGCCAAACAGCCCCGGATGTCGTGTTAGGAAATACGGATGGAAGCTCCAGTGCTGTCATTGGCTCGCGCCAGGGGAAAAAAGCCATTTTGATTTTCTGGGCGACCTGGTGTCCGCATTGCTATGAGGAATTAGGCGATCTTAACGGTAATCTAGTCTCCATAGAACGCAAGGGTATCAAGATCATCCTGGTGGATATCGGAGAGACTAAAGAAGATGTTAAGGATTATTTTAAGAGACGGCAGATGAAACTGGTTAGCTTTGTTGATCAGGACAGTTTCCTGCAAGGGGCCTATCATCTGATCGGTGTCCCGACCCTGGTATTTATTGACGAAAAAGGCATTATCCGCAACGTGACCCACGAATTCCCATCCAATTATCAAGATTTCTTTAAAACCTAGTCCACAAGGACCATTTCTTGAAATATTTTTTGGCAGGTGACACAAAAATATGGCATACTCTCTACATGCTCGCATTATTTAGATTCTCTAAAATTATTATATGCTATTGGCTTATTGTTGCGTTTTTGGGCATTTCAGTATATGTTACGCCAGTCCAAGCAGGGGAGATTGTGGTTCCTTTTATGCCTGCCCCTGGGACAATGGTCCAATTAAGTCCTGCCTACATCCCTGCCCATTTGATGGGAATGACGATCCATCCGGATAATGCCTTAAAATTTGATTTTTTAATCCATAAAGGCGATGGAAAATTGTCCCAAGATCAAAAAAAACAAGAATATACCAAGCTGATTAAGTATTTTCTAGCTTCATTGACCGTGCCGGATAAAGACCAATGGGTCAACCTGTCTCCCTATGAACATAATAGGATCATTGCGGATGATTTTGGCAAAACAGAAATGGGCCGCAATCTTTTGGAAGAAGATTATCTGCTTAAACAGATTACTTCGTCGTTAATGTATCCGGAATCCGGATTAGGTAAAAATTTTTGGGACAAGGTGTATTCAAAAGCTTGGGCCCAGTACCATACAACTAATATTCCAGTCGATACTTTCAATAAGGTCTGGATTGTCCCAGATCAAGCCATTGTCTATGAAAGCGGCAATACAGCGTATATCATTAGAAGCCATTTAAAGATCATGTTGGAAGAGGATTACTTATCATTAACCAAACACCAACGCCAACCAGGGGACATGTTCAAGTCAGAATTACAAAGAACGTGTCCCCAAGCCGGCTGCCAAACGAGTAAACCTTTGAGTGCGAAAGCATCCCAGGGAAACACCCCTAACGCCACACCAACAACGCACACCGTTGCATCCGAAGTCATCAGAGAAATCATCCTTCCTGCCATTGAAAAAGAAGTCAACGAAGGTAAAAACTTTGCTCAGTTACGCCAGATAGTCAGCGGCATGATATTAGCCACATGGTACAAGAAAGCCCTTAAACAGTCTCTGCTTGGCAAGATTTATGCAGACAAGGCCAAGATTAAAGGAGTGGACCAGGATCCGGAAGCCAATGAGCAAATTTACCAAGAATATCTCAAAGCTTTCAAGAAGGGGGTTTACAACTATATTAAAGAAGATGAAGACAAATATACGCATCAGACCATCCCCCGGAAATATTTTGCCGGGGGATTTCATTTAGATGCAGCGATGATAGAAGTCGACCATGCTCTTAACACGACCAATATTGATGCTATCAAACAAGAATGGGGAGGGAATGCAGAAACGATGATTGATTCTGCGCGTGTTGCCGTTGACAATATTACAGTAATCTCGGACCATGCAATGAGTACTCCATCGAAGTATAAGAAGTATAAGCAAAAAAGGAGAGAGAAATTCAGAGAAAGTCAAAATATTGATAGTTTCATTCTTGATAGTGTTAGAGAAGGAAGAACATCTAAAGCGGAGGTTCAGAGAATTATAAAAACTGCCAGGGAAGTTGGAAACGAAACAAGGGCGAGGCTATTTGAGCGGGCTTGGGATGCGTTTCTTAGGTCAAAGAAAAGGAATTTCAGAGATGAGGATCGAGATGATGAAAGCGATGCGGCGATGATGAATGGGTTCCCTGATCAATCGACGGATGCGGCGGTTGCGCGCCTTATTGGCA
>CAZKUL010000052.1:0-17438 GCA_964555945.1 uncultured Planctomycetales bacterium | reverse complement strand
CTTGACGTCATTGCCAGTAATAGGCTCGAAGTTCTCCTTTTTACCGCTTAAAGAATTATAAATTTGGATACCCATAAATTTACTTCAACTAAATTGTAAAGTCCGTGTCACTCTCGCCTTGAGGGGCTTCACAACCTGTCTTTGCCTCCAATGTTTTGATGCGGCCAAGTAATCTCGATATGTTTTCCATGACAGGATCACTGACATGCATATGATCCAGTTCCATATCAATCTTACGGCCTTCTTGTTTAGTGATACGCCCGGGAATGCCGACAACCGTCGAACTAGGCGGCACACTTTTGATCACCACGGCGTTGGCACCGATATAAGAATTATCTCCGATGGTGATATTCCCCAGGATTTTGGCCCCGGCGCCCACCACCACCCCGTTGCCTAAGGTGGGATGACGTTTGCCTGTCTCCTTCCCCGTCCCTCCCAACGTCACTCCCTGATACAGCAGAACATCGTCCCCGACGATGGCTGTCTCACCAATGACCACACCCATGCCATGGTCCACAAAGAAATTCTTGCCGATCTGGGCCCCGGGATGGATTTCGATGCCCGTAAAGAAACGCGCTAATTGGGAAAGCCAGCGGGGAATGACGGGAATTTTCCATTGCCATAATTGATGGCTGATACGATAAAGGACCAAGGCATGAAGTCCCGGATAAAGTAAAAGCACCTCGAGCGCGCTTTTCGCCGCCGGGTCACGGCCTTTGACGGCCTTGATCTCTTCAGTAAAAAGGATATAAATGACTAAAAAGGCAATGACAATGATTAATAAAGCAATCATGAACTCTCCATTATTCTCGTTTTAGAAGAACAACTGCATAGGCTGCGATACCCTCTTGGGCCCCAATAAAGCCTAGGCCTTCATTGGTGCCGGCTTTGATATTGACCTGTGAGGGATCAATATGCAGTTCAAGGGCAATATGATACTTCATTTTTTCCTTAAATGCCTGTAATTTCGGTGCATCAGCCAAAATCACCACATCCACGTTATCCAAAGACCAACCTGCAGCGGTGACTTTCTTAAAGACATCTTTTAGAAAAAATGAACTGGCCACGCCCTCATATTTAGCATCGGTATTGGGAAAATGTTCTCCGATATCTCCCATCCCTGCTGCACCCAATAAGGCATCACAAATAGCATGCAATACCACATCCGCATCCGAATGACCCTCTAGCCCATGCGAATGCGGCACTTCAACGCCACCCAGCATCAGCTTGCGCCCAACAACCAACCGATGCACATCATGCCCTATACCCACTCTGTAATTCATAAAACTTTTTCCTTCTATTGAGCCAATAATTGCCGGGCTACGATAATGTCTTCAGGTGTCGTGACCTTGATGTTGCGATAGTCGCCCATGACCATCTTGACCTTGCCCCCCATGCGCTCGACCATCATGGCATCGTCGGTGGCTTCTTCCTTAAATTTCCTGGCATGGGCTTTGATTAAAATATCCCTATGGAACCCTTGGGGGGTTTGGGCCTCCCACAATAAATCACGTGCCGGCGTTTCTTGAATATTCAATGTTTTACGATCAATCTTCTTCACCGTAAATTTGACAGGTACACCGACAATGGCCGCTTTACTTTTCTTGAGTGTCACCAGCAACTTATCGATCATCACACGGTCCACAAAAGGACGTGCCGCGTCATGCACCAAGACGGTCTGTGTGTCCGAAGCCAACGCCTCAAGGCCGCATTTAACCGAATCCGAACGCCTGGCACCACCAGCGATGACCGCACGCACTTTCTTAAACGGACGCGCCGTATGGACAAATTGGGCCATATGACCTGCTGCACCAACAAGCACAACACCGTCTATGCCTGGATGATCTTCAAAAACTTTCAATGAATACCCAACCAATGGCTTTCCCTTAAGCAAGACCAATGCTTTGGGAACCTCCGCCTTCAAGCGCTTGCCCAATCCTGCGGCTACGAGGATAACTTCAGTTTTCACTAGCTTATTGCCGCTCCATTTTGGCAAAGATCATACGTCCGGCCTGGGTTTGCAGGGCGGAGGTCACATAGACCTTGGCCGTCTGGCCAAGGGCCCTTCGTCCATCGCTGACTACCACCATGGTGCCGTCTTCCAGATAGCCGATGGCCTGGTTGGCTTCCTTGCCTTCCTTCAACAGCTTGATCTCCAACTCTTCACCGGTAAAGACCACGGGCTTGACCGCATTGACCAGATCATTGATGTTAAGCATTTCAATGCCTTGGATGGAGGCAATCCGGCTTAAATTAAAATCCGTGGTGCAAATGCGCGCATCCATCATCTTGGAGAGCTTGATTAATTTCAAATCCACGGCATCACTGCCGCTCAAATCATCCTCATGAATGCGCACATCAGCAGCGGGGTCCTTTTGCATTGTCTTTAAAATCTCCATCCCGCGACGCCCGCGCTGACGTTTGGTGTCATCCTCAGAATCAGCCAGGCGTTGTAATTCATGCAAAATAAAACGGGGCACCACCAGGCGGCCGGCCAGAAAACCGGCTTTAAAAATATCGCTCACGCGGCCATCGATAATGGCACTGGTATCGAGCAGGATCACGCCATCTTTCAAATCCTGACGTTTAAAACGCACGTAGGGGATAATAAGATTAAACTCATCCTTGCCCCGCAGGGCCATCACCGCGCCCAAATAGGAGAACACCAAGGTCAGGATGACCCTTAAAATCGGTTTAAGGACTTCGCCTAAGGGTAACAATGAAATGATGTCTGATACTAAATTCGCCATGAAAATCCCCAACAATAGACCGAAAACCATGCTGGAGAGTCCGCGGACGGAGACCTGCTTGAGATTGGCCTCGATAAAAATCAAGAACCCGCCCCCCACCAAACAAGCAATGACCCCCACCAGAGGTGTTTGATTGATCGCCCCGATTTGATAACCAATGATGCCGCTGATGATCAAAAAAAATACCCGGATGAATAATAACGTCATAAGTGCTCCCTTTTTTTACAATTTATCTAACGCTTCTCTGACTGTTGCCACCGGAATTAATTGGATATTGCTCGGTTTAAAATCGCTTTTATTCTTCAAATTATTCTTAGGGACGATGCATCGCGTAAATCCCAGCTTCTGCGCCTCGTTGACCCGGGAGGCGATTTGGGCGACACTGCGCACCTCTGCCGATAAGCCAACTTCTCCCAAAACAACGGTGTCATGGGGGACGACTTTGTCCAATAAGGCGGAAGCCACAGCCAAACTGACACCCAGATCAGCGGCCGGATCCATCACCTTAACACCGCCGACGACGTTCAAAAAGATGTCCTTGTCCCCCAGATTCATTCCCAATTTCTTTTCCAATACCGCCGCCAGTAGCCCCAAGCGGTTGGGATCAAAGCCCTGGGTTTTCTGGCGCACCATGCCAAAAGCGCTGCGGCTGACCAGTCCCTGGATCTCAACCAAAAACGGCCTTGTCCCTTCAAGGATGGGCACGACCACCGAGCCGGATGAATCCACCGGCCGCTCACAGAGAAAAATTTCCGACGGATTTAAGACTTCCGCCAAGCCTGATGCTGTCATTTCAAAGACTCCGATTTCATTGGTGGAACCAAAACGGTTCTTATTGGCGCGCAACACCCGATACGATGAATAGCGCTCCCCTTCAAAATAGAGGACCGTATCTACCATATGCTCCAAGACCCGGGGGCCGGCCAACATGCCTTCCTTGGTCACATGGCCGATGAGAAAGAGGGCCATGCCCCTTGATTTAGCCAACTGCGTTAAGACCGCCGCACTTTCCCTCACTTGGGAGACAGAGCCCGGCGCTGAAGAAATTTCAGCCAGGTGCACCACCTGGATCGAATCTATGATCACCACTTGCGGGGCCAATTCATGGATATAGCCCACGATCGTCTGCATCTCGATCTCATTAACAATAAAGAAATTCTCGTTGGGGGCTTGCGCCACCCTGTCCGCGCGCATCTTGGCTTGCTTGACAGATTCCTCGCCGCTGATGTATAAGACTTTCAATCCCGCACGCGCCAGGGCGCAACCGGTTTGCAGGATAATGGTGGATTTTCCAATGCCCGGATCACCACCGATCAAGGTCACGGAGCCCGGAACAATACCTCCCCCCATGACACGGTCGAATTCTCCGACTCCCGTCAGATAACGCTTGTCCTGGTAGACATCCACCTCTTTTAAAAGGATAGGGGCCATGATTGTCCCTGCGGCGGCCACTTGCGTCCGCATGCTCGTCCCCTCGTTGCGGGCCGTCACGGCCTCCTCAACATAAGAGTTCCACTCCTCGCAATTGGGGCATTTACCCACCCATCGCGCAGATTGGGAGCCGCAAGTCTGGCAAACAAACACTGTTTTTGTTTTCATTCCGGTTGTTCTTTTAGAGATCCTTCGCCAGTTGGCTCAGGATGACACCTGACTTTTCGCTAGGTGTCACTTTGATTTGGGACGATAGAGGAGCTTCCAGGGATTACCTTTTAGGTCCGAGGTGAGATCATCAAGATTATTATAGATAGACTCATCGGTCAACAGCTTGCCCAAAGTCCCGCGCCCCTCTTTTAAATCAGTCCCCACAGCCGCAAAGCCTGCTAAGGCATCCTGCAGGGATTGTTTATTTTTATCCGTTAAGATACCATTATTAACACTATCTACAGTCGTTTCTAACTTAATCATCAGGGTATCGACCTGTTCCGCGATTTTCTCAATGGGTACAGGGTCCTGCCCCACGGTGAGACTATCGTCCTTGATCATATCCGCAGATTTACCTGGAATAATTTCAAGATATTTCTCTCCCAGGATACCCAACTGATTGATAGTAATTTTGGAATCCGAAGGAATATTGATATCATCGTGGATCCATACATTGACACGCACCTTTGTTTTTCCGTCTGCGTCATCCCTAAAGACCTGTAATTTCTTGACCAATCCCACCTCCACCCCTGCCAGACGCACCGGGGCCGCGTCCCTTAAACCGCTGGCAAAACCAAAAACAACATGGATATGACGTCCTTTTTCAAAAACAGTGAGATCACTGATGGAGATAATAAAGAAACTTAACGCCAGCGCCGCCATCAACACAAATAAGCCGACCTTCAATTCCAGCCCATTATCTCGCGACATAATCAGTTCTCCTTGGGGTCATTTTACGTGACCAAAAATTAAATTCTCATCTTCGGTGATGGGCCCGTGCGCCTCACCGTGTATAAACTGCTGGACCACCGGGTGCTTGGAATTCTTGATCTCATCGGGCTTACCATCGGCAATGACCTGTCCCCTATAAAACATGGCAATGGAATCGGCCACCTGGTAGGCGGAATTCATATCATGCGTGACCATAATGGAGGTCACTTTCAGTTTGTCGCGCAGTTCAATAATCAAATGGTTGATGGCCGCTGCTGTAATGGGGTCCACTTCGCTGGTTGGCTCGTCGTACAAAATGATATGGGGCTCCATGCACAACACACGCGCCAGACTCACACGCTTTTTCATGCCGCCGGAAAGCTGGGACGGCATCATGTGCTCGACATCTTTAAGGCCTACCAAGCCCAGCGCGTCATGCACCTTGTCTTTGACGGTCTTCTGGTCCAAATTCATAAATTCATTAAGGACAAAACCAACATTTTCACCGACGTTCATGGAATCAAATAAAGCACCACCCTGAAAGACCATCCCGATTTCCATGCGCAGCTTGTCATATTCTTTGTCATTAAGATTAGTCACTTCAACACCATTGATCTTAATCGACCCGCTGTCCGGCCTGATCAAACCGACAATGTTCTTTAAAAGCACACTCTTGCCGACACCCGAGCGTCCTATTATAGCCTTTGTCTCCCCGCGCCGCACCGTTAAACTCATATTATTGAGTATCATCTGCGCACCGAAGACTTTATAGAGGTTGCGTATTTCGATCATATTATCATTGTCATTCCGAATACTATGTTGTGTCATTCCCGCGCAGGCGGGTCCTCTTACCGGACACTCGCCGGAGCTCGGAATCCAGTCAAGCGCCAGGATGAACAGTTAATATATTGTATTTTCGGCACGGAATATTTCTGCCGTCTGCTTCGGTTTACAACAATTTTTTTCTAAAGAATCTCTTCATTTGGAAAAAAATTGTTGTAAGCCCTCACAGACATTTGGCAGAAAATTCCTGAATGTGCCGAAAACACAATATATTAACTATTCATCCTCGGCAACCTACTCGTAATTGCTCACAATTAGATGTTGTGTCCCTTAATTATGTCCCTACTATTTCCAATCCATGATAGAAAAACTTATCATTATTGCTATTACTATTAAAAAAAGAGTATTTACCAATATGTGTAATCTTGGTTTATCCTTAATGAAATCTCCCATTACGTATAATAAACCAAATGAAAAAAAATTAATCCTACAATATCTGCAACAATCCCCCTATGGTGGTGTTGAGTAAAACCAATGTAATCTTGTTCAAATATTATTCTGATTCCATAAAGAAGAAATGTCACCGCACATAAAACATTTAAAATCTTTCTGTCATTAAAAATTTTCATCATATTTTCTCATCAACTCAACCCCCTTTATAAAAAAGAGGAGAAAACATTCGCAGGCTGATGCCGATATGTTCTTTTTGCGTATAAAAAACCCGACTCTTCACTTTTGGCTCAACTATCTGCGTGACCAAAGCTTTGGGCTTAAACACTTCCAGCGTGAACTAGAGTTTTTAGCAAAAAAAACATATCGGTGTCAGCCGTTCATGCGTGAATATACTGCTAATTCTGTCCTGGATTCCCGCTTACGCGGGAATGACAGCATTTACAAATTCACCCCCACCTAACCTCCCCCGTCGAGGGGGAGGAATTATGCATACTAAAAATTCAACAAAAAGTAAAAGACGAAAGTGATGAAGCAGTCCATCATGATAATTAAGATGAACGAACGCACCACGGCTGTGGTGGTGGCCTTGCCTACTCCATCGGCGCCACCTTTGACGCTCAATCCCTGATGACACCCGACAATCGCGATGATCATGCCAAAGAATATCGTCTTAATCAATCCCGTCGATATGTCCTTCATGGTCAGCGCCCGGAAGGTCATCTTCCAGAACATCTCTGGGCTGATGTGCAATTTAAACACACAGATCACATACCCGCCCCAGATGCCGATCACATCCGAGAGGATCGTCAGGACTGGCAGCATGATAATGAGCCCGAGAAACCGCGGGACCACCAGATACTTGACCGGATTGACGGCAAAAGCTTTAAGAGCATCAACCTGTTCAGTGACCACCATCGAGCCAATCTCTGCAGCGATGCCAGCACCGATGCGTCCAGCCACAATCAAGGCTGTGAGCACTGGCGTCAATTCGCGGGTCAGGGCCACGGCAATGACATTGGGAATATAAAGTTCGGCGGAAAGCTGGACCATCTGATAGGCCATCTGCAAGGCGATGATCATCCCGACAAAAAATCCCACCAAAGCTGAAATGATAAAACTACCCGGCCCGATACGCTGGGCTTGTATCAAAGAGCGGTATCCCTTAAAGGGGGGCGTGCAGGCACAGACCACCGTCTGAGACCACAAAAGGGTCAGCTGCCCGACGTAACGGATCCATTCTTTGGCAGAGTTACCAATTCTGGAAGCCAAAAGATTCATTATTTAAACAAGAACCAGATTGTCATCTTGACGGACAACGGTGACCTTACTGCCTTCTTTAAAACGCCCGGAGATAATTTCTTCAGAAAGCATATCTTCCACGTAACGCTGAATGGTCCTCTTTAAGGGCCTGGCGCCGTATAAGGGGTCATATCCTTTTTCCATCAAGAACTCCATGGCTTCCGCAGACAAGGAGATATCAATGCCGCGCCCTTTAAGGCGTTCAATGACCTCGTTGATCTCAAGCTTGATGATTTCGGTCAGGTCTTCCCTGGTTAAATTCCTAAAGACAATGATATCGTCGATACGATTCAAGAATTCCGGCTTAAAGGCCTTTTTGACTTCACCCAGCAGGCGCTCTTTGACCGCATTATAGGATGAGTCTTCCTTTTGGGCCACAAACCCCAGCGAACCGGCATTGCGGATATGCTCAGCGCCCACATTCGAGGTCATGATGATGATGGTGTTACGAAAATCCACCTTGCGTCCCAGGCTGTCGGTCAACTGCCCGTCCTCAAAAACTTGCAGGAGCAAATTAAAAACATCGGGATGGGCCTTTTCGATCTCATCTAAAAGCACCACTGAATAAGGACGGCGACGGACCTTCTCTGTCAATTGACCGCCTTCTTCATAACCAACGTATCCGGGAGGCGCGCCAATAAGACGTGAGACATTAAACTTGTCCATATATTCCGACATGTCGATCTGGATGAGCGCATCTCTATCACCAAACATGAATTCTGATAATATGCGGGCCAATAATGTTTTGCCAACGCCGGTCGGCCCTAAGAAAATAAACGAACCTATCGGACGGCGAGGGCTTTTGATACCAGCCCTTGAACGGCGCACGGCGCGTGAAATAGCAGAGACCGCTTCGTCCTGACCGATAACGGCTTTTTTCATCTGGTCTTCCATCCGAAGCAAGCGTTCGCTTTCTTTCTGCTCGAGACGAATAAGCGGGATCCGGGTCCATTGGGAAACAACACGGGCGATATCATCATCGGTGATCGTCAAGGAGACATCATCGCGTTTCTGCATCCACTCCGCGCGTTTGCGTTCTAATAATTCACGCACTTCACGTTCCTGGTCGCGCATCTTGGCTGCACGTTCAAAATCCTGGATCTTGATATAGGATTCTTTTTCTTTCTTTAACTGTTCAATTTTTTCTTCCTGTTCTTTGATATCGTCAGGAACAACCATGGCCTGCAAACGGGCCTTGGCACCGGCTTCATCCAGGATGTCCACGGCCTTGTCCGGCAGGAAACGGTTGGAAATATAACGGTCTGAAAGACGGGCCGCAGCATCCAGGGATTCATCTGAATATTTGACCCTGTGATGGGCCTCATATTTATCGCGCAGGCCCTTAAGGATGAGGATGGTTTCCTCAACTGAGGGAGGCTCGACGATAATCGTCTGAAAACGGCGTTCCAAGGCCGCGTCCTTTTCGATATTCTTGCGATACTCATCCATGGTGGTCGCCCCAATGCACTGGATCTCACCACGGGCCAAGGCCGGCTTTAAGATATTAGCTGCATCAATGGCACCTTCGGCAGCCCCTGCACCCACGAGTGTGTGTATCTCATCGATGAAAAGGACGATCTTGCCGGAACGGCGCAGCTCATCCATCACCGCTTTAATGCGCTCCTCAAACTGCCCGCGGTATTTGGTGCCAGCGATCATCATGGCCAGATCCAGCACCACAATGGTCTTATCGCGCAGCAATTCAGGCACATCACCCGAGACGATCTGCTGGGCCAAACCTTCGACGATGGCAGTTTTTCCGATACCGGCCTCGCCTAAAAGGACGGGATTGTTTTTCGTACGCCGGGAAAGTATTTGGATCACACGCTCAATTTCATTCTTACGGCCGATGACTGGATCAAGTTTACCTTCACGGGCGAGTTTATTTAAATTACGGCCATAGGCATCAATGGCCGGCGTCTTGCCGGTCTTGACAGCTTCCTGCTGTTGGCCATACCCGGGAATTCCGGAGCCCAACAGTTCCATGACCTCGTTACGCAATTTGCCTAAATCCAGGCCGAGGTTTAAAAGCACGCGATAAGCCATGCCTTCGCCTTCCTTGACCAGACCCAAGAGCAAATGCTCGGTGCCGATGTAATTATGGCCCAAGGCACGGGCTTCCTCGGCGGAGAGCTCTAAGGCTTTCTTGGAACGCGGGGTAAAAGGAATGTCCCCGACGACCTGGGTCGCAGGTCCTGCCTGGACTAATTTTTCCACCTCAAGGCGGATGGTTTCCAGGTCCAGCCCCAGCTTTTGCAAGACGGCCGCGGCCACACCTTCGCCCTCGCGGATCAACCCCAACAACAAATGCTCTGTCCCAATATAATCATGGTTAAAACGCTTAGCTTCTTCCTTAGCGTAAACAATGACCTTGCGTGCACGTTCCGTAAATCGATTAAACATCTTGTCCTCCTGACTTTGATACTCCAATATGAATACCCTTCCACTTGAGGAAGGGATTACTTTTTATTTTCTACTACGTGATTAAACATCCTTGCCACCTAATTTCTGGCGGATGACGGCCGCTCTTTTTGTGTCGCGTTCGAAGGCGTTGAGTTTTTTGCCTTCGATTTTCTGTAGATGAGCGGGTTGGATCATGATGAATAATTCATTCAGGGCTTTGTGGTCCACATGCTTGAGGATGCCCATGTCCAATCCCAGACGCACCATGGAAAAAAGTTCAATAGCTTCCTGGCTGGAAATGATCCGGGCCGTCTTAAGTAGTCCCCAGGAACGGCAAACCTTGTCCTCGAGCATCGGTTTATTTTGCAAAAGCAGGGCCTGGCGTGCCTGCTCTTCCTGCTCGATGACCTGCCCTATCAGGGCATTGATATTTTGGATAATGTCTAATTCACTATGTCCTAAAGCGACCTGATTGGATATCTGATAAAAATTTCCCGAAGCCTGGGTGCCTTCGCCATAAAATCCGCGGCTGGCAAAACTGAGTTTAGAAATAGCCGCCAGCACTTTATTGATTTGTTTGGTCATGACCAGGGCCGGCAAATGCATCATCACACTCCCGCGCATGGCAGTTCCTGTATTGGTCGGGCAAGCCGTCAAAAAACCCCAGCTCGGCAAAAAAGCAAACGCCAATTCTTTGGCCAGAGAATCGTCAATTTCATTGATGATGTCCCAAGCCTTGCTTAAATTAAGGCCCGAGCGCATCACCTGGATACGCAAATGGTCTTCTTCATTGACCATGATAGAAACCACCTCTTCGGCAGTGACCAAAAGGCCCTTACCTTCTGGGTTGGAAGCATGCTCATGGCTCATCAAATGGCGTTCCACCAACATTTGACGGTCCACCTGGTCAAGATCCGTCATCTGGAAGAGGGTTGATCCCTTTAAGGCAGTGGAACGGTTGACGGCTTCTTCAAACGCTTTCAAGACGGCTTCCAGGTCCTTTTTACCGGACTTGCCGGGAAAGGTCCATGCTTCCAAATTACGGGCCAGACGGACCCTGGAACTCATGACAATATGAGCCGATGGTCCGGTTCCTCTGAGCCATTCGCCAGTATGATTTAATAATTCTTCAATACGCATAGATTAATTCCTGAAAATCACAAGTCGCCAGTCACATGTCACAAGTCATTTTGTGACTTGTGACTTAATCTTTCTTTTCCACATTCCTGATCTTATCGCGAATCTGGGCAGCCTTTTCAAAATCTTCCGCGGCTATGGCGGAATGTAACTGTTGTTTTAAATCTGACAAATCGTCCGATGGTAAAAGGGCCACGGCACCTTCGGGTAAGTCGCCTTGATGTTCCCGATAGTTCACAGGCGTTTTGCCCATGTATTTATTCGAACCATGGATCTTACGCAAAAGCCCGGTTAAATGTTCCTTGAAAGACGTATAACATTCCCCACACCCCAAGCGCCCAAATTTGCGAAAATCCTCGTAGGGCAGGCCGCAGCGGGCGCATTTAAGGACATTCTTTTCACTTTCCTTGGTTGCCGATGGCTTGGCAGTATCTGATAGCCCCGCTAACAGATCCGCTAACCCAAATTGCTGCTCCATTTGAGAGCTTTTTTGGCGGGCACACTCTTCACATAAGTGCATTTCGGACATTTGTTCATCGACGATCTCCGTCAAATGCACCGTGGCTTTCTTTTTGCCGCAAATATCACACGTCATATTTAACGCCGTCTTTCTTAGTCAATTGATGAAAAGCCTCCAGCAGCTTCCGGGTCACCGGCCCCGGTTTACCTTCCCCGATCGTGCGGCCATCCACCTTCACAATGGGGATCAATTCCGCTGCCGTACCCGTCAAAAAGCACTCACCACTATTATACACCTCATGTCGAGTGATGTAACCTTCAAATATCTTGATTTTCATCTTTCCCGCCAATTCGAGGATAGCCGCACACGTAATGCCTTTGAGGCGCCCTAGATGCGGTGTAGACAAGGTGCCGTCCTTATAAATGAACACATTGTCCCCGGTGCACTCGCCGATATAGCCATTATCTTCCAGCATGATCGCCTCGTTATAACCGCAATGAGTGGCCTCTATCTTGGCTAAAATATTATTAAGATAATTAAGCGATTTTAGCTGCGGATTTAGGGCATTGGGATGGTTCTTGACTGTGGGAACTGTGATGATCTCCATGCCCTTTTGATAAAGCTCCGCCGGATATAGGGTGATCTTATCGGTGATGATGATCACGTTAGGTTTACCAAAACATTTACGTGGATCCAGACCTAAGTCTCCCTCCCCGCGGCTGACGATGAGACGGATATAACCGTCTTCGATCTTGTTGGCCCGCAAGGTCGCCACCACCGCATCAGCCATTTGTTTTTTAGTCATGCGTGGCTCAATCATCAAGGTGTGCATGGTTTCATACAAACGGTCGATATGCCCATTGAGGCGAAACACGCGCCCATGATAAGACCGTATCCCCTCAAAAGCCCCATCGCCATAGAGAAACCCATGATCAAACACCGATACCTTGGCATCGGCCTTATCCACCAATTTTCCATTCATATAAATTTTCATAATATTAACTCCTATGTCATTCCCGCGAAAGCGGGAATCCAGAACTCCCCCGAAGAGGAGAATAAAATCTATTTCGCCAGCTCTGACTGTTCCAGCAAGCCGTCTTTCATGGCAATGATACGCTGCGTACGGCTGGCGATTTTGTCGTCGTGCGTGACGATGACGACGGTAACGCCGTGCGTCCGGTTTAGGCCGAGCAGGGTGTCCATGACTACCTGACCGCTGACGGAATCTAAATTGCCCGTAGGCTCATCGCAAAAAACGACCTTGGGGCCGTTCATCAAGGCCCGCGCAATCGCTACCCGCTGTTGCTCACCACCTGAAAGCTGGTTAGGCCTGTGTGCAGCGCGGGCAGATAGCCCCAGCTGTTCCAATAATTTTAACCCGGCAAATTCAATTGTGCTCTTCTTTCCTGAATTTTCTTTGATCATGGCCGGCAGGATCACATTTTCCAGGGCGGTCAATTCCGGTAATAAATGGTACGACTGAAACACAAATCCCATCTCGGTGTTGCGTATCTCTGCCCGTTTGAGGTCGCCCGCCCCGTAGAGGTCTTTGCCATTGAAGATCACCTGGCCTTCTTTAGGCACATCCAGGCCGCCTAAAATATGCAGCAAGGTCGATTTACCAGCACCTGATGGGCCGATGATGGCCACGACCTCGCCGGCTTCAATAGACAGGGTGACACCTTTAAGGACATGCAAAGGGCCGGGGTAGATTTTGTGAATATTAACTGCTTCGATTAGCATTACATGTATCCTTATTATGGATGTTCCATGCCTCAAACGGACGTTGGAATAGTTTTTGTAGCCAAAATGCGTGCTTTTGCTCCTAACTTATCCAGGAATAAGTAAGTAGCATTTAGCATTTTGGCGGAAAAAACTGTTCCAATGTCTGTTTGGTGACAATCATTATTCATATCTTAAAGCTTCAACGGGTTCAAGATTGGCTGCTTTTAGTGCCGGGTATATGGTCGCGACATACGTAATAAGCATGGCAGCACCGACGATAAGGCCTACATCTGAGGCCTGGATCAGGACCGGCAAATGGTCGATATAATAAATGTCCTGGGGCAGTTTGATAAATTGGTATTTCTTCAACAAGAAGATGACGGCCACTCCACCCGTAAATCCCCAGAATGTCCCCATGGCCCCGACTGCCAATCCCTGCCAGGTAAAAATGCGATGAATGCAGGAGCGTGAGGCACCGATGGATTTGAGAATGCCGATGTCCTTGACCTTGCTTGTGACCGTCACAATCAAGGTGCTGATGATGTTAAAAGAAGCCACCAACACAATCAGTGTCAGGATGACAAACATGGCAAATTTTTCCAACGCCAGAGCCGCAAAGAAATTGGCATTGGTCTCCATCCAAGTACGCACCAGATAACTAAAACCGATCTTGCCATAGATTTCCTTTTTGACCAGGGGCGCTTTATCCGGATCTTTTAATTTAAGCCCAACACCTGTCACCGTCTGCCCAATATTGAAAATCTGCTGGGCCTTACTTAGAGTGACAATGATCAAATTCATATCGTAGTCATACATGCCAGAATTAAAGATACCCTCCACCTTTAGTTTATAACGCCAGCCACTGCCGGCAATGCCAGATGCCGGTGATATGATGGTGACCGTATCGCCTAATTGATAGCCGTAATACGAGGCCAGCTGAGAACCGATTAATACACCATCATCGGTGAGATCAGCCACCTTACCTTTGGCCAGATAATCATTGATTTTAGTGACGGCCCCTTCAGTGGCAGGAGCCACACCGCGTAAAATCAAGCTCGCAGCCCGGGTGCCGCTTTCTAAAAATACGTTACCGTGAATATAAGGAGTGCTCGCCGTGACACCGGACAACGATTTTAATTGCTGATTTAAGAGTACATAATTCTTGACCCCGGTCTCGCGCTCCACAAAAATGTGCGCGTTGGCACCCACAATTTTTTCGCGCAGGTCATGGTCAAAACCCGTCATCACACCGATAACAATGATCAGGGCCATGACGCCAATGGCAATGCCGGCCACAGCCACAAAATTAATAACAGCCAGGAACTTGTCCTTTTTGGCGCTCAAATATCTTAGCGTTAGCCACCACTCAAAATTCATAAATACCTGTTCTGGATCCCCGATTAAAACATTCGGAAATGACAAATAGTTTTATTGCTCAGGTTTCATTAATGGGAATAAAATCACATCCCTGATCGACGCTGAATCTGTCAAGAGCATGACCAGGCGGTCGATGCCGATGCCCAAACCACCGGCCGGCGGCATGCCATACTCAAGCGCCCTGACGAAATCCTCGTCAATAACGCGATTGCCTGTTTCCGTATCATCATCAAGGTCTGCCACCAGGCGCTGATATTGCTCCTGGGGGTCGTTAAGCTCAGAATAGGCATTGCCCACTTCCATGCCCGCGATAAAAAACTCAAAACGTTGGGCCACCGCCGGATTGTCCATCTTGGCCTTGGCCAGAGGTGAGAGAAATGTAAAATAATCCAGCATAAATACCGGATTAGGTGTGGCTTGCTCATCGAGGACATCTTCAACGATTTTCATGATCGCTGAACGCGTCAGGCGATCGACCTTGATAAGATGTCCACCTCGTTTAGTTTGGACCTTAGTCAACATGACATCAGCCGTGTCCTCTGGATTGATATCAAAATGCTCCTTGACTACTTGCGCAAAAGAACGCCTGGCCCAAGGCGTGGTAAAATCTATATCCTGTCCCTGATAATTGATCTTATAGGTGCCGTACAATTTATAGACCAGGGAGCTGATAAGCTCCTCGGTGATCTGCATCATGTCCTCGAAGTTGCCATAGGACTGATAGACCTCGAGCATGGTAAATTCTGGGTTATGACGTGTGGAGATCCCCTCATTACGAAAGTTACGATTGATCTCATAGACCTTTTCCAGCCCCCCCACCAACAGGCGTTTCAAATAAAGTTCAGGCGCGATGCGCAGGTACACATCCATATCAAGGGCATTGTGTTTGGATTTAAAGGGCTTACCCCGGGCGCCTCCGGCCATGGGCTGCAGCATGGGGGTTTCAACCTCAAGAAATCCTTTAGCATCGAGAAAAGAACGCACATACGAAACAATGTGGCTGCGCTTGATAAACACATCCCGCACCGCGGGATTAGCGATCATATCCACGTAACGCTGACGGTAACGGATATCGACATCTTTAAGGCCGTGCCATTTCTCGGGCATGGTTTGCAGGGACTTGGCCAGCACCTGGTATTTGGTGACACGAATGCTGTCCTGACCAGTTTTGGTTTTAAACGTGTCCCCTTCCACCCCGATGATATCACCAAGATCCAAGTACTTAAGTGTCTCATAGGCCTCTTGTCCGATATTATCGCCTTTGACAAAAAGCTGCATGCGGCCGGTCTGGTCCATCAAGTCCATGAAATGGACCTTGCCCTGGTCGCGATTGGCCATGATACGCCCAGCCGTCACCACATGGACGCCTTCTTTAAAGTCTTTTAATATATCGACAATGGCATGAGAACGGATAAAGCGTTGCGCATAAGCATCAATGCCCTTGGCCTTTAAAGCATCCAGTTTCTTTATCCTAACACTTTTATTTTCATCAAGTTCCATCATTTTTCACTCTTTTCTGGTTTGACGCAAAAGCACAAAGTTTATCCCATAGGCATGAAAAATTATTATATAGAAATAATAAGGGGAAGTCAACCAACAACCCATTGCGGAGCAATAAACAAGGACTATCCTGGAATTACGAAGCCCTGCAGGCCATTCGAGGAAAACGTGGGAGTTAACTAGGAGACATTGCCATGGTCTCCAGATCCATAGCCTACTGAATCTGAATGCTCGTGGTCTATGGAGGTCCATACACCTGTGGAAGGAGATTCAGCTCCGCCGCCTGGATCTGCGGATTGGGCAAAGCATCTAGCTGTCATGCTCATGGCTACGATCAAAAGCACAATAATCCTGGTACGCATAAATCCTCCCTTTTGGATCCTACCATACCTCCATACCTTCAAATCAATAATACCATACAATGGCCCCGTAGCCAATGAGAACCGGAATTTTTCTGCTAATGGGGGCTGTCCCCTATTGTTTTGGATATGTATTGCCTATTGAGTCCAAGCACCTCGTTTACTGATTAGGGGGCTTCAGTCTCGGGTAATCGGAATAGGGTATTCATTCGCTTCAACGTGGCTTAGCGTGACCTCCTTGCCTTTGTTGGTGAATATCAACAAATTTCCTTCTGGTAAGTTGTTGCCGAGTTCCAAATCCCCGTATACATAGAGGTTGTTGGCTACACAGAATAAGGGGCGTTGCGATGTATAACTTATTTCCTGAACTAGTCTCAACCCAGAATCCAGGATTATGATACGATTAACCCCTCGCGGTGATGGGCCGCCTTTTATTAGTTCTCGCAAATCTACAACCGGATATTCGCTACTATCGATTTGTAATGTGCAAGTATGGGAGAAATGAACAAGTTGACGTTCAGGATCTAGAATACGATCTGCCTCTAAGGCACAATAGAGACGCTCTCTAGAATCAACTAAACTGCATCCCGTGGCATCGAAAAATAACATCAGTGACAAACCCAACAGTAACAGCGCCACTGCTGCTGAATCTGAACTTGAGGGTCTTAAAATGTTCCAAAACATGCTTTATTTAACATCTTTCGTAGACTGCAAGAGTGGAGAATCGAAAGTACCGATAGATGACCAAAGTCAAACAGTAATAAAAAAGGGGGCGCTTATATTCTATGATATAGTGTAAACCTAGTTAATTTGGAATCAACCCTTTCGGCCGACGAGACT
>CAZKUL010000051.1:0-17443 GCA_964555945.1 uncultured Planctomycetales bacterium | reverse complement strand
CCTTCCCGCACTTGGGCCACCACCAATCCGCAGGTCTTGTTGTCCACTAATTTCTCGGTAATTTCCAGGGCGTATAAAATGGGCACTCCGCTTTCTGTTAAAATCGCCATTTGAGCAGAAAATCGCTCTACCACAATCAATTTGGTGACTTCGCCGGCAATCGGAAGGCTATATATTATTTTCTCAAACTGCAACCCGCCCATGGGGGTAGAAAAATAAGTCTTTAATATAAAAAAAGTACCGAACCCCCCGCCAATGAGGAGCAAAAGATTATGTTTGATAAAATCGAATGTACCCAGCAAAATCCGGGTGATCAGCGGTAACTGGACATGCATCGAATTAAACACATCCTCAAACCGGGGTCCCACCACAAGCGCAAAAAATAACACAGCCCCTATACTGACAACAAAAAGGATTATGGGATAAACCATGGCGGAAACGATGGCCGATTGAAAGGCCACCTCCTGCTCTACGTGCTTGGCTAATTTGTTAAGGACCAAAGGCATAGTACCGGAAGCCTCGCCGACCTCAGATAAACTTACCCAGAACTGGTTAAAAATCTTGGGATGTTTGGACAAGGCATTGCTCAAAGAGGACCCTTGCTCAATAGCATCCCGGATCTTGATAGCTGCGTTATGGAGCTCCCTGCTCTGGATTTGGGACATAATAACATCCAGACTGCGGAGCATCGTAACACCCGCCTCCAACATGGTTGCTAATTGCCGTGATAGCACCAGGAGGTCTTCTATTTTACACTTGTCATGGTCAAACTTTAAATTCACGGTTTTATTAATGTTCTTTAGGGCAGATTTCTCCAGGACAGGACTGATATTAACGACAAAATAACCTTCCCCCTGCAATTTCTCAATCAAGGCTTCTTCATTAAAGGCCTGGATGGTCGCAGTCTTTGTCTTGCCAGCATTGTCTTTGACTGTATAAAAATAGGTTGGCATGGGTTTATTGAGGTGTTGCGCTATGCGGTTGCCAAGGCCAGGATTTCATCCACACTGGTAATCCCGCTCTCCACTTTCTTCATTCCTGATTCAAAGAGCGTATCCATTTCATTTCGCCGTGCGGCATCCCGGATCTCGCTATAACTGGCAGAACGGGAAATCAACGTACGGATCTCATCATTAATAGCCATGGTTTCTGAAACAACAATACGCCCCTTATAACCGGAATGGCTGCATTCATCGCAGCCTTTCGCCCGATAAA
Organism: uncultured Planctomycetales bacterium; assembly: GCA_964555945.1. Taxonomy (GTDB): domain Bacteria; phylum Omnitrophota; class Gorgyraeia; order Zapsychrales; family Fredricksoniimonadaceae; genus JABDGZ01. The sequence goes on along the minus strand of CAZKUL010000051.1, from coordinate 16,228 downwards.
TCAAGTCCGTCTTGATTTTGTAACTGCCGATGACCAAACCATTGGCTTCATAAGGCTCTTTGCACTTGACGCAAAGCTTACGGGCCAGCCGCTGGGCCAATATCATTATCAGGGACGGAGTGAGTAAATAATGAGGGACACCAATATCGACTAACCGTGCTATGGCCGAGGGAGCGTCATTGGTATGGAGGGTCGATAAAACCAAATGCCCGGTCAGGGCCGCACGCAGGCAAATTTGGGCGGTTTCCAAGTCCCGCACCTCGCCAACCATGATAATATCCGGATCCTGGCGTAAAAAGGCCCGCAGGGCGGAGGCAAAGGTGAGCCCAATGTCTGTACGGACACCCACTTGATTAATCCCGTCCAATTTGAACTCGACCGGGTCTTCGCAGGTCATAATGTTTAAACTGGGATCAAAGACTTCATTCAAACACGAATACAAGGTCGTCGATTTACCGCTTCCCGTCGGACCTGTCACAAAAAAAAGACCATAAGAACTCTTTAATGCCTTGCGAATGGCCTCCAGCTGTTTGGGCTCATAGCCCAAATTTACCAGGTCGAGCTTGACAGCCCCCTTGTCCAACAAACGTAAGACTGCTTTTTCACCAAAAACGGTCGGTATCGTTGAAACACGCAAGTCCACGACCCTGTCCTCCAGCTTGGCGGAAATAGCGCCGTCCTGAGGCAGCCGCTTTTCGGCAATATCCATTTTGGCTAAAATCTTGATACGCGAGATGATGGGCAAATGTAAATGGGCGGCCGGAGGAGGTATCTGATATAAAACGCCATCAATACGATAACGAATCTCCAACCTGTCTTTAAACGGTTCGATATGAATATCACTGGCCCGTTCATCAATGGCTTGACGAATGACTAAATCCACCAGCTTGACGATAGGGGCTTCCCCAGCCTTGGCAATCAAGTTGTCAATGCTAAGCTCTGAATCAGCCAGTGTTCCTTTTTCCTCGACCTTACTGCTGCGCTCTCCATCCGTATAGCTTCTCTGGAGGGCCTGGTCCAAAATTGAACCGCCCTCCCGTTCCCCTGCCTCCCGCCCCGTGACATAAAATTCATCGATGGCCTTCAGAAGGTCTGTCTTGGTGGCAATGACAAGGTTCAAATCGCAGCCTGTCAGGATTTTCAAATTATCCAAGGCAAAAAAATCTAAGGGGTCAAAGATGGCGCAGGTCAAAGAATTCAATGTTTTGCTTAAAGGCAGGACTAAATTCTTCTTAGCAAATTCATAATTAACTAATCTCTCCAGATTATGCTCCTGTTTCGGCTTAAGGAGGCCGGACATATAGGAAGCATAAGGTACGGATAACTGGAGCCCTAAGGCAATGGCAAAATCTTCTTCTTTGATCGTCCCGACCTGGATCAGGATTTCACCGAGACGCCTGCCTTTCTGCTGCTTTTGCAAATTAATGGCCTCATCTAACTGGCTTTCAGTCAGCAATCCCTGCTTGATTAAAATATCACCAATTCGAATGCGGGCCATAGGTCTTTATCTATTATTGTCGTACGAATTTAGACTGTTAGTGACTTCTTGGATGCGGTCGGAGGCATCCTGAAGGTCCAAAGCAGCCTCGGGTGAAATAGAAGAGCTATCCCCCTTTAAGCCCGAGTGGCCGAGATCATCAATGATGTGGGGGGTAAGAAAAATAATCAACTCCCGTTGAGTCGTAGTTTTGTTGGTTGAACGAAAGGCGGAACCAATCAATGGCAAGTCCCCCAGAAAAGGAAGCTTTGTCACATTATTATTGGTCTGATTATTCATGAGACCCCCGATGACCATGCTTTGACCATCTTTCAGTTTCAGCAAAGAGTCCGATCCCCGGGTCTGTGGATCAAAAATGGACCCACCGATACCAGCAGGCGGCTGGACCTGGGATAAAATCAGATCAATGACTCTTGGATTAACGTGCATGGTGATTTCCCGTGTCAACAAATTGGCCTGCGGCGTCACATTTAAGATAACGCCGGTGGTATAGCGGTCCACGGTGAAGGTCTGTACCGAACCTGCGGTTCCTGAAGATGAGCTGGATGGCAGGACGTCAATGGCTTGGTCCGTCGATATTTGAATTTCAGCAGTTTGGTTATTTAGGGTCAATATGCGCGGACGCGCCAACGTGCGGGCATCCGTGGTTTGCGTCAAGAAATTCAATGCCGCTGTCATGCCATTGGCATTCCATAAGCCAGGAAAATCACCCGCCGCATTACCCGTGCCGCTGGAAGTGGCCAGAGTGGAAGTCTCCCCAGCCACAGAACTTGTACTGAAGGGATAATTCACCATCTTTATACCGCCAGTAAAGGTTATAGGAGTTGCCCCATAGGTTATTCCCAGCTTGTCCGCGACGCTTTTTGAAATATCCAGCATTTCCACTTCAACTAATATTTGGGGCACAGGCACATCCAGGCGGGCAATGGTGCTTTCAATATTTTCGAATTGGGCAGGCACGTCCGTAATAATCAGGCTGTTCGTGCGTCCGTCTTCAATCACCTTACCATCGGGCGAAATCGCATTTTTGAGCGCGTCCTCCAGGCTTCCACCCCCTCTAGAGGCCCCTCCAGCTGAACCGCTCGCCGATAATTTGGACGTTGAAACTGTGGCGTATTTAAGCTGGTAGACCTTTGTAATCAAATTCTTGGCCGCCATGGCCTTTGCCTTAACAACAAAAACATCTGTATCCTCTTGCATCACATAAGTCAAATCATTGGCATCCAGGACCATATGCAACGCCTGATTTAAGGGGATTTTATTTAAATAAAGTGTGACTTTTTTATCAGCCACATCAGGGGAGGCAATAAAACTTAAACCCGATTGCTGGGAAAATATTTTTAGGACATTGACCAAGGACGCATCTTTGACATCAATAAAAATACTTTTTGAAGTATCTAGATCTGGATCTATAAAACGGTTCTCGATGTCTTCCGACCATACCTGGACCCCGCTACCTAAAAACACCATGGCCCATAGACATACTGTCACTGCAGATTTGAACATAATTTATCCTTAACAATTACATTAACGAAAAAGCACGGATTATTCAACCTTTAAAAAGAATTTCTTACCCTTGTAATACAGGCCCACACCTTCCTTGTTCACCGAATTAATCCGCGCCCCCTTGATATATCCATGGATAGGTACTACTTGATCGTCAATAATCGCCTGATGAATATCCTCCCCGACAATGACTCCTTCCAAATGCAAAGGGGGAAGCGTAATTTCCGTTGGAACGACGGCAACCGGCTTAGGGACAATAACAGGCGTTGTGTCCACACTAGGAGGAGAAGGGGCTGGCTGATTAACAACCGCAACGGGCTTGGGCAAACCATCATCAAAAGGACTTTTAACACTGTCCAGCTGACTCATAAATTCGCTGTCCCCCCCGCTTATTTCATCGGCCTTAAGTGAATAAGATACCGACCAAAAGAATATCGTCAACAAAAGTAATTTTATCATGGATGAAGAAGCACGGCACTCATTTTAATATTAAAATTGATCGTACCTTCTCCCGGTTGGTCTATAACACTAGACCAGGAATCAATTCTTAAGGGAAATTCGGATTTCTCAATCTTCCTTAAAAAAAGCATCATATCTTTAAAATTATCCGCAGTCGCACTAAAACTGACATTGATGACATCATATAAACCCATGTTCTGGATCCCGGCAGGAGACAGAGACGGCGTATCGACATGATATAATTTCGCGTCATCTGAAATCAACGAAATTAAGTCATATTCATTGAGATTCTTCGGGATGCCGGATTTAAAATTGTTAAGGCTATTGAGCGCGGCCTGGTTGACCTTAATGGCATCAAGTTTCTCTTGCAATTGGGTCAATTGAACATGTAAAGCTTGGGTTTTAGTACGGTAATTGTTAAACATAGATCCTGCGAGGAATAGGGATCCAACAACAACAACAACCATGATGATAGAATTCTTATGTTCCTCTAAAAGACTGATTATTTGGCCGGTATCCAGATTATTGATGTCAAATTGTTGTAATTTATTGAAATCCACGTTGTTTCCCCCTCAACTTCCTTATTAACCGTTAGGAGCAATGAATAGTAAATCCAGTGACCTCGTGGCCATTTGAAACTTGAAGATTAAATGTTACCGACACATTTTTTATATATGGCTTCAAATCTTTATCACCCTTGAAATCCGCGGACAGTTGATTGACCGTATTTAACTCTTCATTGGGGTCCTCATTAAAAACTTGACCCTGCATATCGATGGTCACCGCATTATTCTGGGTATAGTTTATATTCAATGACTGCAACCATGTACCCTTTGGCAAATGAGAGGCCACCTTAAGTACCATATGGGCCACATCACTTCTTGTTCGAATGCCCTTATATTGTGTAAGTGTGGCCGCATCTTGCTGGGAATCTCCCTCTATACTGTCTGTAGACTCACCGGCAAAAGCGCCTTGCTGGGAAGACAATTGGTCGTACTGGCGTTGGAGAACGCTTAATTGGCGCTGAAGATATATATGCAATCCTAAAACAGATAACGCAACAATCAGAACAACAACAACAATGGCCTTATAGGCCATAAAAACATGGAAAAAGTCATTATCCATCCTTGACTTAGGGATCCTATCCTCAAAGAAATTAAACCCTGAGAGCGACTTGATAGGCGGATCAACACAGGCTCCCATGGCATAGATGGTATCCATATCATTACTGTCTCCCGCCGAACCCAAAGTCACGATAGGGGAGGCTTTTTTTAGTTTTATTTTTAATTCTGTCTCCAGGGCGCTATATAGTTCCTCTCCTACCCCCTGGGCCGAAATCAGGATCTGCTCTATCCGCTCTCCGATGAATTGTCTGGCGTAGAAATCAATGGAACTGCCCACCTCGTTGACAATCCTGAGGTTCAGATTGTCGGGGGAGCCTTGGGCTTCTTCTGGGGAAAAGTGGGTATTGATGGTAAATTCCCGGATAAACTGCGGAATGCCGCGATCAATAAAGCAGATACGCCCGATAGTGTTATCCAGAATCAAAAAAGCCAAATGGTCGGTGGGAGTGATCTCTTTCCTGAACAATAAAAGTTTTGTTAAACTCACCATACATGGTTCACAATAAGAAACCTCGGCGTTGACCTGCTTAAAAATCCGCTCATACCGGGCCAAGGATTCTTTGCGCACGCCAAAAAAAATGATCTGCAAGCGCTTGACATCATTTTCTTGAAATGGGCTCGTATAAAAAACGAAATTTAAATCCTGAATATCGATCGGTAAATATTTTCTGGCTTCGAACTTGAGGGCGTTCTGGATTTCTTCCTTTTTTACAAAAGGAACAACAAATGAACGCAAAATGATCTCTTTCATGGGCAGGGACACATAGAAAGAGCCGTCCATAATCCTGTTATCCTGCAATAATTTCTGAAGAGTTGCCGTTAATTGAATTTCTTCCGTAAAGCTGGAATTGAATGAGGAGGTCGTAGTGGCTTTGGAACCCAAGGGTGAAGATACCGCACGAGGGGGCGCATTTTTATCAAATTCGACGAGCGTAACTTTCTCCTCCCCCAGGAAGAAGCCTATTCTCTTTTTTGCAGTAGCCATGAATTTTTTGGTCCCACCCGAAAGAGTAACATAAAAAAACTCTTTTTATTAGACAATAGAAGCAATGACTTGTCAACGCGTTTCAAGGAAAAACACTTACTGGAAGGTGTCGTAATTCGTAGAAAGGTTCCATTGGTTTACTTGGGCGGTCGTGGACAATGTCGATTGATAGATACGGCCGGCAATTGTGGCACTAGAAGGATCCGAAGTGGTCCCCGTGGCTAAATAAGAATTTGAATAAGCGTTCCAAAATACTCCTTTAGAATACTGGTCTGCAACGATTTGATCAATCTGCTGCTGCGCGTAATTGCTTTCATTCATGCTTTGGGTCAATATGCCGACACTAAAGACCATGATAATAATGGCCGTCATCAGGACAATAAAAAGGACTATACCCGATTCATTCTTTAACTTTTTGAACTGAATAAACATCTGGTCACCTGTACGCCTAACTCTGATAGCTGCCACAACGAGGGCAATGGGCTGGTACCTTCTTAAAATAGTCAAAATACAGATACCCGCAAAAACCGCACTGCCGAAAGAACTCGCGATTGCTGGAACCCTCGCCACTGCCTCTGCTTAGAGTATAGTACACCCAACCGATAAGCACAACCCCTAAGCTTAAAGTTATGCCCACCGCTACAATGACATTAAAATCCCAAATGATCATAGCGACACGGAAGGTCTCCCCTTCGTAGATGTTTTAGCTTCCTTGTCATCCCGGCGAAAGCCGGGATCTTTATTCATATTGTCTGAAAGATTCCGGCTTTCGCCGGAATGACATGCTAAACACTATCCCCTCTTCTTCAGTTGCTAAACGGCTTGGTCGGCACCCTTAATTCAATCCATTGATTAAAACGGGCTGTCCCCATGTGGTCCACCGTAAATTGGTCCGAACTTCTATCCGTGGGCCACACATCCTCCTGTCCAGCTCCCGCATCCTCGGCCGGACGGGCCCCTTCATAGGTAAATCGTGCGGGGGGCCTTGGGAATGGTGCTGAAAAACCGATCCAAATGATACTAAGCACAGTCAAATGGACCGCCAGGACCCCTAAAAATATTTTAAAGAATTGTGCTGACATTAACACTTGCCCCTGAGATCCCCCGGCATAAATCAAGGATATCCGCCACCCGGCCCATGGAGGCCTTGGGATCAACCTTGATCCTCAAGGCATCGCTTTGGAAATGGCCTCCGCCCAAGAAACGCCTGAGCTCATTTAGCGTGACCACATGGCCGTCAATATAAATGACATTTTCGCTGGTGATCGTAATCACGACACCTTGCCCCGCTCCTCTACTGGAGTCTCTAAATGAGGAAAACTCCATCTGCACGCCGGAAGGCCTGGCAAAAATCGTCGTAGACATCATCAATAACACGACCATCAGGACAAAATTAATCAAACCAATGGCCACGATGGGATGAAAAATATGGCCACTCATTTTAAAACGTTCCAAACTCATGATTCAGGAGACTCCTTTATGACATCTAATTCGGAAATTGATTGCAATAGACTCACAGCCTCACTAATACTTTGCTCAAAATTGATGATAACACCGTTGACCCTGCTGGCCGTAAAACTATAAATGGCGAAACTGAGGATCCCCACCGATAATCCCGCGGATGTCGTTATCAAAGCCTGCCAAATCCCCGAGGACATATCTCCCAGGCTTAATGGGTTAAGGGCGTTTGAGCGCATCTGCGCCGCGTGAAAAACGACGCATAAGGCGGTGGTCGTCCCCAATAGTCCAAGCAAAGGGGCTGCGTTTACAATAAAAGCCAGCAAATTGAGGCGTTGTTTTAAAGCATGAATTTCAAAACCCGCAGCTTCGATCATGGAAGCTTTTATTAAATCAATGGAAGAACCGAACCTCATCAGTCCAGCCTTACAAATAGTCCCTAATCCAAGCACATTCTCTTCGCAGAGCCCCAGCGCATCTTTCATGCGATTTTCCCGGACGGCTTTAAAAAAAAGAGGTTTGAACTTACGCGCTCCCTGCTCAAGGGCACTCAAAAAAAGGAATTTCTCAATGCCCACCGTAATGGCCAGCAAAGAGAGCAAGAATATGGGCCACATCATTGGCCCCCCTTTTAACAATATGCCCCATGCATTGAAAAAAGACACTGTCATAACTTCCCCTCTCAATTCTAGATTTGCGGCCTGATCTTTCCGGCGTTATTCTTGATCCAGTCTAATCTCTCCTGCGCAAAGGTGGCTTCCGGAGTGTTCAACTGAATGATTTTTTGATAGGTCACACGGGCCCCTTCCCAATCTGAACCTTCTTCATAAATTTTAGCCACCCTCAGATAGGCTTTCACGTCCCAGGCCAGTTCATTAGGATATAAGTCGGGTATCTTTAAATATTCCGCAATGGCATCTTCCGTGCGGCTCATGACTTCCAAGGCATCGGCCAGATTAAATTGTATCTGCGCACGGTCAATTTGCCCCTGCTTGGCCCCAAGGGCACGTCGATAAATATCTATTTCCTTTTCATAATTCTGGGAATTACGGTAGAGCTGGCCTAATTTTAAGTAGGCCTCCCCGGCATAATCGGGAGACGTGGCAATTATACTTTCATAGGCTGCAATGGCCCTCTGGGGGTCCAGTTCTTTTGACATAATGCCAGCCATCGCTAACCTTGTTTTTCCCTTTAAAAGTCCACTCGCGGCAGAAATAGATTGATACTGTTCCAAGGCTTCGTCGGAGTGTCCCTGGATTTCATAAGCCTGTCCCAATTCATAATGGATTTGATTGATCTGGGGGGAATCAGGAAATTCGTCAACGATGGACCTATAAAATTCAATGGCAGCATCCGCATCGGCATTCTTCAAATAATATTGGGCCAGCCACAACAGAGCTTCAAATTCCGCATCAGTTTTGGGGTACTTATACACAATCAACTTAAACCTTTGGACAGCCAATGCCCCCTGCCCCAGTTCAAATTGACACTTGGCGATACCGATATCGGCATTTTTGGCAATATCAATATCGTTGGGATAAAGCCGTAATATTTTCTGAAATATTTTCAAAGCCTCCTCAGGCTCTTTTAGATTTGAATAGGAGAGCGCCAGAATATAATTAGCCTCAGGGGTAAATTCACTGGGCTGTGTTAAATTCTTAAGGTATAGCGTCATTGTTTGAGCGCTTTGTTTCCAATCACCTTTCTTAAAACTGATAACACCCATGTAATAATCAATGTCCTGGAGATATTTGCTATTGGGGAAATCTTCCGCTAAGCTTTTAAAATTCCCCAGGGCGGCATCCATTCTTTCCAACTTTAAAAAAGCAATCGCCTGACGGTACAGGACATAATCCATCATGCCATTGGCGGGATACATTTTTTTAACGCGTTCATAGATTCCAGCCGCGTCTTCCCATTGATTATTTTCCTGATAAACATCCGCCATTTGTATCAGCGCGTTAGCTCGGCTGTCGGGATCAGAGCTGTGATCAAAAACTTTCTGAAAATGGCCTATTGCTTGAGCCACGTGTCCTAATTTAAATTCACACCATCCCAATCCAAATTCACATTTTTCGACTGTCGCAGGATCCGTTTGATCAGACAAACGCAAATAATCGGCCTGGGCTTGATCATAGTCCTTAAGGAGATAATAAACATTCGCACGCCCCAAATACCCTTGAGTCCAATGCGGACTTTGAGGATACTTCTTAATGAAATTCCCAAAAAGAAATAAGGCTTGGGTCAAATCCCCCTTTTCATAAGCCAGGTTGGCATAAGCTAAATTGACTTCCTCTCCGGAAAGTCCTTTGGCCTTACTCAAACTTTCAGCCTTCTTTAAAGCGCCTCCAGCATCGCTCAATCTATTTAATTTGATATAGCTCCACCCCTGCGCTGTATAAGCCGCCAGACGTAAGGCAACATCACAGGAAGAATCCAAAACCTTTTGATAATGATCTACTGCAGAATTAAACAGGCCGAGATAATAAAAACTCTCCGCGGTGTTAAAATTAACATCACAGGTATGGCTCGAATTAGGATATTTGTCCGCGTAGCGCTGAAAATCAGCGATCGCTGCCCTCAATTGTCCGGTATTATAATCACATTCCGCAACCTTCAAGGCAGCGTCTTCGCTTAGCTGATGACCAGGGAAGGACCGATTCAAGTTCAAGAAAATCTTTTTTGCGGCCGCAAAATCTTTTTCCTGAAAATAGGACCAGCCCAAGGAATAGAGGGCTTGGGGGACAAATGCTGATTGGGGGAAAAGATCAATGACCGATTGATAGTCGTGCTGGGCTTGGGGAAAATGATTTTGCTTGAGATAGGTCTCGCCCCGCCAATAAAGGATTTCATCCCTATTGACGGTCTGCTGGCTTAAATCGTCAAACAAACCCAACGCTTGATCGTAATTGCCATGCAGAAAATCACACTGGCCTAGTAATAATTTAGCCGTAGGTAATTGAGGGCTTTGTGGATATTTGTCTAAGAAGTCCTCCAAATACCGTGTAGCCACGTCACTAAACCCGTCATTAAACGCCTGCTGGGCCGCGGACAAAAGATCCGTTTCCGTGCTCTGCGCCAAACCCACATGCGGTGTGCAAAGACAAGCAATAATGAAAAAAAAATAAATTACGAATAATCGGATCATAGAATAATTTTGTTTCCATCGCGGGCAGATATTGTAAGGAATGAATTTGTTCTTTTCGCTCCTGGCTACATTTTTTTAACGCCAAAAGTTTCTCTGTTGTTTCAGTGTCTGAACAACAGACCCCCTATTTCTTGCTCAGCAAAAGGGGTTTGAATTAAAGGGCCTTCGCCCTTCGGCTCGGGATCCCTTCAACAAAAAAAACTTTTGGCTAAAAACGAACAGTCGCAAAAAGAAAAAATTCATTCCTTACAATACCGCATGAACAATAAAATGCAATAATGATGAGGACTTAAAATACTTTAACGCGTATATGGTTGAATAGTATTGTTCCCGACACATTCAGGGATTTTCCGCCAAATGTCTGCTAGGATTTACGACAAAAATGTTCCAAATAAAGAGAGTCTTTAGAACATTTTTGTTGTAAACCGACGCAGACGGCGGAAATATCCCGTGTCGGGAACAATACTATTCAACCATATACGGGCGCTGGATATTATACCAAGTTTATCTAGATTTGTTTAAGAATTGTTTCAGGTATTGACCGGTATATGAAGTTGGGTGTTGGATGATGGCTTCTGGCGAGCCTGCAAAGACGAGATGGCCGCCCTTATCGCCTCCCTCAGGCCCCAGATCAATGATATAATCCGCACTCTTGACCACATCCAGATTATGCTCGATGACCAGCACCGTATTGCCACGGTCAACCAGGCGCTGCAGGACTTGGAGAAGCTTGTCCACATCGGCAAAATGCAGGCCGGTGGTGGGTTCATCCAATATATAGAAGGTGCGTCCCGTGGCTGGTTTGCACAATTCGCTGGCAAGCTTGACCCTTTGGGCCTCTCCTCCGGACAGCGTCGTCGCCGCCTGGCCTAAACGGATATAACCCAAGCCCACATCATTCAATGTTTTCAAGACCTGGGCCACGCGGGGAATGCTGTTGAACACCTCCAGGGCCTCCACCACCGACAGATTAAGCACATCCGCGATATTTTTCCCCTTGAACTCAACCTCCAGAGTCTGGTCGGTAAAACGCTTGCCATGGCAAACTTCGCATTCAACATAAACGTCCGGCAAAAAATGCATTTCAATCTTCTTGATTCCATCCACCCCGCACGCCTCACAGCGTCCGCCTTTGACATTAAAACTAAAACGCCCCGGCTTATAGCCGCGCATTTTAGATTCGGGCAATTGGGCAAATAAATCGCGGATATCACTAAAAACACCTGTGTAGGTCGCTGGATTAGAGCGTGGCGTGCGGCCTATCGGTGACTGGTCAACGACAATGACCTTATCAATGTGTTCTATGCCTTCCATCTTTTTATAACGGCCCGGGACGACCTTTGTGCCATAAATTTTATGGACCAGGGCATTGTGAAGGATATCGGTGACCAGCGTCGATTTACCTGAACCCGACACGCCGGTCACACATACAAAGGTTCCCAGCGGAATGCTAATATCCACATTCTTTAAATTATGCTGTGAAGCACCAATGATTTTTAAGAAATCGGTGTCCTTAATATTCCGTCGCTGGGAAGGCCTCTGGATTTGGTAGTCCCCGACCAAATATTGTCCGGTCACAGACTTTTTGCACTTCAAGAGTCCTTCCACCTGGCCGGCATAAATCACCTCCCCGCCGTGCTCTCCGGCTCCGGGCCCCAAATCAATCACATAATCCGCCCGGCGGATAGTGTCTTCATCATGCTCGACGACAATCAAGGTGTTGCCCAAATCACGCAGGGCATGCAGCGTGGCCAAGAGACGGTCATTGTCCTTTTGGTGCAAGCCAATACTGGGTTCATCTAAAACATAGATCACTCCCACGAGTCCCGAACCCACTTGCGTGGCCAGACGAATGCGTTCAGCTTCTCCACCAGAGAGCGTTGCCGAGCGCCTCTCCAGGCTTAAATACTCAAGACCGACATTGATACAGAAATCCAGACGGCGGTTGATTTCTTTTAAAATCTCTTCGCTAATGGTCTTCTTATCCCGGCTCAAATTCAAATGGGCAAAGAATTGTTTGGCTTCCTTAATGGACAGGCCGGTCAATTGGGCTATGTTCTTATCAGCGACCTTGACAGCCAGTGACTCTTTCTTAAGGCGCAGTCCCTGACACTCAGGACAGGGTGATTCCGACATGAATGAAGCTATTTCTTCCTGTAGCCATTCGCTGTCGGTTTCCTTAAATAACCGCTCCAGGTAGAGCACGACACCTTCAAAAGGCTTTCCCCAAATTTCATCGTCAGAACCATAAAAAATAATGCGTTTAAACTTCTTATCTAACTCATTAAAAGGTAAACGGGGATCTACTCTATATAAGCGTGCCATTTCCCGCAAGACGGCACGATAATACATCATATAACCGCGCTGGCCCTTTTTCCAAGGGGCAATGGCTGTAATCCACGGCTTGGAGGTATCCGGCACTAAACTTAGCGGATCAATCTCCATCTTTGTCCCCAAACCATTGCAACCAGGACAGGCCCCGTAGGGTGAATTAAAAGAAAAGATGCGCGGTTCGATTTCGCTTAAAGAAGTCCCGCAATCCGGACACGCGTACTTTTCACTAAACATCTGATCGGCTTTAAGCCCATTAAAATCGACCAAAACCATGCCCTCTCCTGTTTTTAATGCCGTTTCCACAGAGTCGGACAAGCGCTTGCGGATATCCGGGCGCAAGGTGAGGCGGTCAACGACCACCTCGATATGATGGATTTTATATTTATCCAATTTCACAGGGTCCCCTGTCTCATAAATTTTGCCATTGACGCGCATGCGGGCAAAACCTGATTGGGCTATCTGCTTTCCTATATGGCGATACTCTCCCTTTCGGCCGCGTATTAAGGGGGCTAGAATATTGATTTTTGTGCCTTCGGGATTGGCTAAAATCAAATCCACCATCTGCTGGACGCTTTGCTGTTCTATTTTCTTGCCGCAGCTTGGACAATGGGGTGTACCGATACGCGCAAATAAAAGCCTTAGATAATCATATATTTCTGTTTGGGTCGCGACTGTCGAGCGCGGGTTACGGCTAACTGTCTTTTGCTCGATGGAAATGGTGGGTGAAAGCCCTTCGATATGTTCCACGGCAGGCTTTTGCAGTTGATCGAGAAATTGGCGGGCATAGGCAGAAAGGCTTTCCACGTAGCGCCGCTGTCCTTCAGCGTAGATGGTGTCAAAAGCCAATGACGATTTGCCCGAACCGCTTAAACCCGTGATCACTACAAATTGATTACGAGGTATTGTCAGGTCAAAATTCTTAAGATTGTGTTCGCGTGCGCCGCGAATAATAATGCTGTCAGATTTCATTTACATATTCTATATAAAAGAAGACCCCTGTACCATTAAAAAAGTACAGGGGTCTATATAACGGACTTTATAATCGGTGTTATTTACGTTTAGCCGTTTTTTTCTTGGCAGTCTTCTTGGCGACCTTTTTCTTCTTGGTTCCGCCACGGACCATTTTGGCGCAGGAAATGTCGCCCTGCTTATCAATGAAATAAAGATACCCAACTTCTCTTTTAATGCCAACCTTGGCAACTTTCTTAGGGGCTCCGCCCTTTTTGTCGCCCCGCGCCATTTTGGCACTGGAAATATCACCTTGTTTGTCAACGAAATAAAGGAATCCCTTTTCTTTCTTGACGCCTACTTTTGCGACTTTTTTCGTAGCCATGCTATTGTCCTCCTTGTTTGATGGTTGATGATGACTTTAGGTCCCGATTTTGACCCCCTGAAAATACTCCTTTAAGGTGCGTACCGCTGAAAGGACAGCCAAATAACTGGTTTTAGGATTATCAGGACAAACAACATTCTCTGTCTTTGTCACCAGACGGCCAAATTCACCCACCACTTCGATTTCATGGGAATTGACTTTAAATTCCGAGGAAGTGGCAATGCGGATGCGTAATTTGTCCTGCGCATTTGATGCGAGGGCGATCGTCGCTGCCACATTAATATTCTGGGGGAAGCATTTGACAGCCTCCCGCACATTACCATCAAAGAGAATGGTTTCTTTCTTTATCTGGGATAAATTGATCCGGCGTTCCTGCACATAGGCATTATCAGCAAACCCATAAATGGGTTTACGGGTCGTTAATGTAATAGAATCGATGCGCTGCAAGCTGGCTGCTTTAATAGCATCAATGCCGGCGATCGCCCCCGAGGGAATGAGGACCCTGACCCCCTGCCTTTGGGCCAATTTAAAGATAGACTCGCCTTCGATAAATTTACCGACGCTCATCACTAAGACGTCTTTCCGGGCGAGAAGTGCCTGGCGGACCAGTTGATGGGTATCCGGGGCGTTCACTGCCTCTACCACGATATCGCTGCTGGACAACAGGTCCTTATAGGATTTCTTAACGGTATCTTTTTGAGGAATATACTTTTGAAGATTGAGGGCTTTGGTAGGGTTAATATCGAAAAGGCCACCGATAACGGCATGATCGCTGCATTGGGTTCTGATGCTTTTGGCAATGCGAGAGCCGATAGCCCCGCAGCCTAATATGCCTACTCTAATTTTTAGTTTTCCTGGAGCTTTTAAGGGGAACAATGACATTATCTATAAGCCGTGTTTTGCCAAAAAAAACACTTAAGGCGATCAAGACCGTGCCTTTCAGCATTTTAAAGGGTTCAAGCGTATCCGCATTCACACATGCGACATATTGGATTTCTCCACCAGAGCCTCGCATGATCATAGAACGCACCAGGTTGGTAATAGCTAATGCAGACCGCTCACCTTCCTTGATCCGCCTAACAGCAGACCCAAGGGCCCGGTAGAGTACAGGAGCCTGCGCACGCTGTTGGCCCGTCAAATAGACATTGCGCGAACTCATGGCCAGACCATCTTTTTCCCGGACCGTCGGCACCACACGGATAGAAACAGGAACATTCAAATCCGTGACCATCTTGGAAAGCACCGCAACCTGCTGCGCGTCCTTTTGCCCTAAATACATGGCCTGGGGTTGGACCATATTCAAAAGCTTAAGAACCACCGTCGCTACACCTTTGAAATGTCCCGGACGATATTGGCCGCAAAGCGTGTTGGAAATCTTTTCTACGTCGATGTATGTCAAATAGCCATTTGGATAAACGTCATTATCCGACGGAATAAAAAGAATGTCAACATTTTCTTTATCAATCATCATTGTGTCCCGCTTAATATCCCGAGGGTAACGGCCCAAATCTTCCTTGGGACCGAATTGTTTAGGGTTCACATATATGCTGACAACACAAATATCACACTCTTTGAGGGCCCGACGCACCAATGCGATATGCCCCTCATGCAAATACCCCATCGTCGGGACAAACCCAATTGTTTTCCCCTGGCGGCGAAATTCATCAAGTGCTCCACGCAGTTTTCTTAAATTTTTAATGACGCGCATAATAATGGGTCTATCTCTTCTAAAGGTTTCATTACAAAGGGACGCTCCAGCATCCGAGGATGCGGAATTAATAAGCTCGAAGCCACTAATTTAATATCATCGTATAATAAAATATCAATATCAATGACCCTAGGCCCCCGAAACATTTTATTCTTCCGGCCCAATTTACGTTCAATGCCTTGCAAGAGGAAGATCAAGTCTTCGGGTGAATGCAGTGTCTGAGCTTTCAGGACCGCATTAAGAAATTTATCCTGCACCGGCGCATCCTGAGGGTCCGTTTCCACGATGCTGGATATCTTAACCACCTTAATCCCAGAAGCCTTAATCTCTTCAATGGCCTTATGAATGTAATACAAACGATCGCCCATGTTAGAGCCTAGGGCAAGATAGACAATGGACATTTGATACCTCTGCGCACGTATGAGATGAGTACCTATTGTCTTTTCAGCACGGGATATTTCCGCCGTCTGCTTCGGTTTACATCAAACCGGTGGATAAATAAATGCATGCATAATAAGGAATAAATTTATTCTTTTTGCGACTGTAGCTTTTAGCCAAAGCAGCTCATGATTTTAGGGCATCCTGAGGCTTTAGGCCGAAGGATGGCTGAACAACTCACCCTGAAGTTCCAGAGAACTTCAGGGTGAGTTGTTCAGCCACCGAAAATCATGAGAC
>CAZKUL010000050.1:0-17874 GCA_964555945.1 uncultured Planctomycetales bacterium | reverse complement strand
GATTTGACATCCATAGCAATGAAATCAAGCAGCTTTAGCGCAATCAGGGTTGATAAAACCTCGGGTTGGCTGCCATTGGTGTCTAACTTTACGGCAAATCCCATGGCCTTGATCTGAGTGATAAAATCAACCAACCCTGTTTGCAATGTAGGTTCGCCACCAGTAATGACGATGCCCTCTAATTTCCCCCGTCTGTCCTTCAGATGGTCCAATATCATTTCAAGAGGCAGTGCCTCGCAAAAAAGGTGAGGTAAAACGAGTTCGGGATTATGGCAGTAACCGCAGCGAAAATTGCAGCCTTGGGTAAAAACTGTCGCCGCGACCATCCCGGGAAAATCAACCAAGCTTAATTTCTGAAATCCGCCTATGCGCACATCACACCATTGTTATTTGATAGAAATCCTTCAGACCCAAAGGCCTCAAGTTGACGTTACATGATACATCTTGCGTTCGCGGAACTCTTCCTTCTTGCCTTTGTTCCATTGTTTGACCGGCCTTAAATAGCCCACCACCCTGGAATAGACTTCACATTCACTCCCACAGCAACCACAGATAGGCTGTTCACCAGGTAAATAGCCACAGCCGGGACATATGCTAAAGGTAGGGGTTATTGTAAAATACGGCAAGCGGTATTGAGTGCAGATGGTACGCACCAGGTGTTTAAGGCCCTCGGCGTCATGAATGCGTTCGCCGATAAACCCATGCAGCACGGTCCCTCCGGTATACAGGCTTTGCAATTCATCCTGGTGGTCCAAGGCCTCAAACACATCATCCGTGTATTGGACGGGCAAATGCGTTGAGTTGGAATAAAATGGCTCATGGCCCTGCTTGTATTCTTCTTCATTGGCACAGATAATGTCCGTAAACATGGCCTTGTCCAGCTTGGCCAGGCTGTAAGACGTTCCTTCCGCAGGTGTCGCTTCGAGGTTAAAAATATTTCCTGTCTGTTCCTGGAACTGGACCAAATGCCGGCGCATAAATTGCAATACCCTGACAGCAAAATCCTTACCCCCAGGGGAGGCAATATTTTCTCCCAACAAATTCAAGCAGGCCTCATTCATCCCCAAGAGACCGATAGTTGAAAAATGGTTTTTCCAATATTGGTTGAAGCGTTCTTTGATATGCCTCAAATAAAATTTGATATAGGGATAGAGGTTCTCCTCGGTGAGTTTCTCTAATATCTTCCGTTTAATTTCCAGGCTCTCCTGGGCCAATTTCATTTTTTCCAGCAATTGGAAGAAAAAATCTTCTTCATTCCCTGCCATATAAGCGATGCGCGGCATATTGATGGTGACAACGCCGATAGAACCTGTCAGGGGGGATGCCCCAAACAAGCCGCCACCGCGGCTTCTAAGTTCCCGGTTATCGAGGCGCAAACGGCAGCACATGCTGCGCGCATCCTCCGGGTTCATGTCTGAATTGATAAAATTGGAAAAATACGGGATGCCGTATTTGGCGGTCATTTGCCATAACAATTCCAGGTTAGGATTGTCCCAGTTAAAATCCTTGGTCATATTATAAGTGGGAATAGGAAAAGTAAACACACGGCCTTTAGCATCTCCAGCGAGCATGACCTCCAAAAAAGCTTTATTGAACATATCCAGTTCATTTTGGAATTCACCGTAGGTTTCCTTCTGAATGACTCCGCCACGAACGACCCCTTGATGGACATAGTAAGAAGGCACCACCAGGTCCATGGTGATATTGGTAAACGGGGTTTGAAAACCGACCCGGGTGGGCACGTTGATATTAAAAATAAATTCCTGTAGGACCTGTTTGACTTCCTCATAACTCAAATCATCATAACGGATAAAGGGTGCCAATAAGGTATCAAAATTTGAAAAGGCCTGGGCTCCGGCCGCCTCCCCTTGCAAGGTATAAAAGAAATTCACGATCTGCCCTAAAGCGCTACGTAAATGTTTGGGCGGTTTGCTTTCCATTTTTCCGGAGACACCTTTAAACCCAACGGTCAAAAGGTCCTGCAAGTCCCAGCCCACACAATAAACGCTCAAAAGGCCAAGATCATGGATGTGAAAATCACCTTGCTGGTGCGCGTTTTTGATTTCCGCGGGATAAATCCGGTTGAGCCAATAGACCTTACTGACTTCCGATGAAATATAATGGTTAAGGCCCTGCAGGGAATAGGCCATATTGCTGTTTTCATTGACACGCCAATCATGTTGGGTCAGGTATTTATCTACCAGGTCTGTATTAAACTTGGAGATGATCTCCCGCATCTCCGCGTGCTGCTGGCGGTAAAGGATATAGGCTTTCGCGGTCTTGCGGTACGGGGATGAGAGTAAAACATCTTCAACGATGTCCTGGATGCCTTCCACGGTCGGACTGTCCGAAAAAATCTGATGGGCAATATTAACGACCCTCACCGTCATTTTTTGGGCGATTTCCGGGCCCAATTCGCCGGTGATGTGGCCGGCCCTGGCAATGGCTTGGGCAATTTTCTGCGGGTTGAATTCTTCTGTTCTTCCGTCCCGCTTGATGATTTGATTAAAGACGGCGATGGCCATATCCCCTCCCTGGAATAATGATTTTATTTAAGATGTGAAACGTGTTTTGCGATAGTTCCCATGACGTTTGATGGTAGCGCGATCGTCCATGGGTGTTGATAACTTCAGCGGCGCGTCAAAGACGGTGATGACCGGCATGTCGTGGAAGAATTTTCTGGCCCATTGAATGCGTTCACGCTCCAAGGGATGGACAGCGCTTGGCCTCAGAGGCGTGTCCAATTGGATTTCATTGGCACCTATTTTGCGAGAAATGGCCGCTATCTCCTGGACGTTCTCGATATTTTCATCAATCAACATGATCTGCAGGGCCAGCTTGCCCTTATAGCTGTCGCGAAAGTCCATGATGCCACGGATGATCTTTTGAAGCTTGAGCTTATGCGGCCTGTCCACAGAATCAAAAATGGATTGATTGCCCGCGTCTAATTTAGCCAGGACAAAATCGGCGCGCTTTAAATCATCCCTGACCTCTTTTAAATTCATGAGCGAGGAATTGGTCAATACCGCCAATTTTTCACGGCGTATGACCTTGATGGCAGAGATCATTTCCCCCAAATTCTTTGCCAGGGTCGGTTCACCCCGTCCGGCGAAGGTAATATAATCCACCAAATGTGAAGGGATGCGCTTGACTTCCTCAATGATATCCTGCGTCGGCACATAAATCCTGCGTTCATCCGTTAGATGGGCGGTCTTGCCTAACTGGCAATAAACGCAGTCCATATTACAAATCTTCTCGGTGGCAGAAAGGGGATCAATGCCTAGGGACCTGCCCAAACGCCACGAATTAATGGGACCGAAAACATACTTGAATGGATTAATCATACGTAAAGTTTTTCCTTTCTAGAGGTTTCTTCGAATTTGCTGATATTATTCATAAAATCCTTCACGCACAATTTGACCAGAGGATCATAATCACTGTCCATGATCCGATGGATGCGCTCCGGCCTGGAATAAAACTCCCGCATGCACCAGGCCCCCCAACGCCCCACTTCTTCGACAGATAAGAATTTCGTTGGGATAACAGGATGCTGAAAATCCCATTCTTTTAAATTGATCGACTTTGGATCAAAAAATCCATTGTTCAATGCCCGGCGCCATATAGGGGAACCAGGCACCGGAGTGACATAATCCAAGGCCAGGATATCCGGGTCGATGTCCTCAGCCACACGCAGACGTTCCTTGATTTTGACTTCATCATCTTCTTCCAAACCGATCAATACCGTACCGACGGTAGCCACATTATTGGCGCGCAATATGTCGACGGTCGCTTTTATCTGCTCCAAGGTCACCCCTTTGCCGATACGGGTCAGCTCACGGTCGCTCGCCACCTCAACGCCCACAAGCCCCATGAATAATCCTGCCTTGGCCATCAAGGGCACCAAATTTTTCTGTTTATTCCAGTCATCTGCCCGTCCCAAACACACCCATTGGATAGGGTTCTTGCGACGGAGCTTTTCCTCACAAAATTCTTTGACCATCTGTTGGTCCACATTAAAGGCGTCATCTTGAAAAACAATGACCTTAATGCCATAGGTGTTATACAAAAGATCCAGTTCGTCATTAATACGTTTAGCGGACAGGCCCCGCCAGGATGTAAAATCCTGCATGGAAGAACGCGGATCATAAAGACTCCACTCATAGCAAAAATGGCAGCCGCCAGGGCAGCCGCGTGAGGTCATTAATTCGGCGAAAGGCTTCCAATAGGTATGGCCGACATATTTGTTCATGGGAAATAAATCATAGGCCGGCATGGGGAGAATATTTAGATCAGGAATCAAACCCCGGTGCGGTCCCACGACGATATTCCCCTTAAAGTCCCGGGACACCAAACCTTCAATGCTCTCATGACCGCCAATCCTGGCATTAAGAGAAATCAGCAAATCCCTAAAAGTCAGCTCTGCTTCCCCCATCAAAATAAAATCGATTTGAGGGTTTTCTTCCATTGTTTCAACGGCATAGGATGAATACCACAGCCCGCCCATCACCATGATTGTTCCGGGCAACACTTGCTTGATTAACCGGGCACTTTCATTGAAATGCCAAATGATGGCCAATCCCCCTGTCGAATGCAAGAGATCCCCAAAGACAATCAAGTCCGGCTTAATGGCCTGCACTTGCCGCAACATGGCGGGATAATCCAAATCAAATGCCCGGCAATCCAGCACCTCCACATGGGCCAATTGTTCCTGGCGAACGTAGGCCGCTAATTGCGCATAGAATTGATTAGGGGCTTTGTGGTTGCCATGAGTCGCCCAAGCGCCAATAGGTGGGGTCAGGAATAAAGTTTTCATCATTTCTTACTTTCCTATCCAGCAGAAACTGTTCTATTGAGGATATGTGCTAACATCAAGGACACAGAAAAACTTAGCATAAGGAGAATGAACAAACACCACTGGAACTTTTGTATTAATAATATCTGTGAAGGCTTATGCATGGGAACACTCCTTGTTTGATTAGTAGAATTACTATGACCTAAAATGAGAGGAAATAAAATGGGAGGATCTACGCAGCGAGCTACGTAGTTTTACGTAAAATAGGGACAGTCACCATTTTCTCTAAAGCTAATGGCGCCTGTCCTTATTTTGAGATTTATTTTCTCGGGATAAAAAAGGTTGCAGTAAGAAGGAAAATAATTTCTAAGACAACATAGACGATCAGGGATGTGGCCACGCCTGATGTAAATCCATAGGAATGCAGGCCCACGCTTAAAAGATTGACCCCAAACCAGGCCCACATCACCACCATCATGCCGATCACAGCACCGACGGCAAGGCCCAAGGGCCCGATCATGTTGGCCA
Source organism: uncultured Planctomycetales bacterium (assembly GCA_964555945.1). Lineage (GTDB taxonomy): Bacteria > Omnitrophota > Gorgyraeia > Zapsychrales > Fredricksoniimonadaceae > JABDGZ01. The sequence goes on along the minus strand of CAZKUL010000050.1, from coordinate 12,554 downwards.
CTTTCGCATGAAAAAGAAGGGCTGTCCAAAGGACGATCATCAAGGCCCCGTTTTCTTTAGGGTCCCAACCCCAGAACCTTCCCCAGCTTTGATCTGCCCAAATGCCGCCGAGATTGGTCCCCAGGAAGGTCAATGTCAAAGCCACGCCTAAAATGCCAAGAGTCGTCTTATAAGTTTTATCGAGAGTCTGCCTGTCTTTTCTAAAAACAGCCTGCACCAACCAGATATGCCCTAGAAGGCCTCCGACACATGTCGCTGCATAGCCCATGGTAATGGTTGTCACGTGGGTGGCCAGCCAAAAATTGGAATTAAGAACGGCAATGAGCACCTTAAGAGTGTCGCCTTCAGCGCTGTATTTATTGGCAATAAATAACAAAGCCGCGCCGCTGATAGCGGCCGTGATAATGCCAAGCCATTGACGGTTATAATACTCAATCAAAAGTCCTAAAAGGACAGCAATAAATCCCACGAAAATAAATGTCTCATAAAGACTGGATACCGGCGGGCGGCCCATAATGATGATCCGCATGAGCAGTCCCGTTACATGCGGGATAAATCCGGCAATCACGCTGCCCAGGCCCAAGTTATACCAAAGCGGTTTGGAAGAGGTAAATGAGACCACAAAGAAGATAAAGGCAAAAATATAGAACATGATCGACCAGGTGAACGGACTATGCTCCTGATAAAACAACTCGAGGGAAAACTTATCAACCTTCTTGAGGTCCTCTTTGGAGAGCAAATCATGGACGTTGTTGAGATATAAATGAACGGCCACATTAAAAGCCACATCATTGCCCTGGGTAAAGGCCACGGCCATATTGTCCCAGAGAATGACGAGCGTGCGCGTTTGTTCATTAGCAAAATCCGTGGTCAACGCATCCCAAGGACTGAGCCACTTCTCATCTTGATTCGTTGGAATCACGGTAAATGGCAAATCCTTATAATCTTGCGCCCAACGGAACAAATTGCCTGCTGTTTGGGCAATCTCTGACTCATCGGGGGTATAGGTGGTAGGTGTCTTATTGACCAAGCTTCTAGCTGCCTGGCCTAATTCATTGGCCTTAAGGGCCATATCAATATAACTAAATTGGTTTTGATCCGTAGATAGCCCCAGCTTGGTTTTGGTCGTTTGGGAGGTAATTGTAAAATCGCTTTGGGGATAGGCAAATATAAATGACCGGGATAAGTCCGCATAGAGATTGATATTATCAAAAATCCTCATGATTTCATTTTCCGCCAAACTGCGCTCTTTTTCAGTTATTTTCGACGCCGCTTGCTGGAGTTGGGCCAGCATGCGATAGTTTTGCTGCAATTGCGCCGGCGTATAACGTCGATCCTGGGCCGGCGTGATTCCCAATGCGACGGCGATATCAGGATTGTTGATAAGGAAAATCTTTTCATTCAAGGTTGATTCGGGATTAAAAAAAAGTGATGCCAACCAGGCAGAGGCCTCTTGCTTTTCATAATGGTCCTTACCAGAAAACTGGGTCAGTAAACTGCGGGAAAAAGTATCCAAAGGCTTGAGGCGTCCGCTATCAAGGACAGGAATTTTCTCAAAATTACTAAAATCTTTGACCCCAGGCAGGGCAAAAGCCATGCCCACAGGGCATAGGCTTAAAAACAAAATCATTAATATTCTGAATTTCATAGACGAGCCTTTGCCATAAGGGCATGGATAAGAAAGTGCAACGCTAACCCAAAGAAAACCACAAAACACGCGATGTAGGGCAAAATCCTGGCGTAATTGCGGACGACGGCCAAGGTGGAAGACTGCCTTCCCATATTATCCGTATCATAAGAGGCTTGATAGACCGTATAATCTTTGTATCTTAACGGGTTATTCATATAAATACGCACCTGGCGCTCTAACGATCCTGTGGTAATGGTCACCAGGCTTTCATAGCTTTTAGCCATGTCTGTTCCGGGATGGAACTGCGCTTTAAAATGGTCCAGACGGATTGTAAAAGGCAATTCAAAACGTTTGTGCCGTAGGATAAAATAATACTTCTCTCCGGCGATGTTTACCGGTGTCGCCTGTGACTCAGCCCCATATAAAATCAAGGAATAGGATTTATTATTGGCTCTCAAGTCGAATTGCCCACCCTCGATATTTTGCTCCCTTTCTTTATCAAGGGGCTTATCTGTCAAAACCGTTATCCCTGTAATATTCAACAGTAAGGGATTCTTGAGGGCCGCGGAATCACTATAAGCGTCGCAGTTTAAATAAAATTGATTGACGGTCATGGTGAAATTCTTATCTTCAAAGGGAATTTGATAACCAGGTTTGAGATTCTTTACCCCGAAAGATGTCACCTCGCGCTCGTGGCCATTGTCTTTCCAATAGGCCAGCTCCCAATCCTGATAAGAGGTAGACACATTGGTGGCCTCGCCTTCTGCCAGGCGGACATTAGATTCTTGAGACACATGAAAAATCATAAAGGCCGCCACAAAATACAAGATAAGACCAACATGAATGATCAGCAGTCCCGCATTCTCCCATTGAACATATTTCTTCCAGGTCAAGATCATCATGCAAATCAAATTGATAAAAAAGACCCAAAGCACTAATTGCGCGCCGGGAAAAGGTATAAATCCACCTGCCAGGAAAAAGAAGGAATTAAAGAATCGGTCTTGCGCAGCGTACAACCCCTGTTGGACCTGGGCGATCGTTCCCCAAAAGGTCAAGATAAATAGCAGGAAGAGGCAAGCGACTGTTATGCGTGATGAACTTAGGAATTTAATCATATTCTTACATATTATAGACGGGGATGAAGAGCTCTTCATCCCAGCCCTCTATTTTATTTACGTGTTATCGAACCTATTAATTTCAGAAAATTATCTTTATTCTGTTTCACCGTTTCAATAGTACCTGTCATCTTGACGAAAACGGTAGTTTGGTCCAGGGAGATCATGGCGACCATCATGCTTTTATCTGACGGGCTCCCCTGGGATTGTAACGCGGTAAAATCAAAAACTTTTGCCGGAAGGCCATCTTTTGTTTTAGAATCCTGGGCCGAAATAATAAGCTGCTTGACATTATCATCAGATGCCGGAAGCCCAAGTTGTCCCATCCAGCGCTCCAAATTAGCCTCGAGACCGCCCGCGGGACCTCCTAAGGCGATAATGTAACAGTCAACGGCTCCTGGATCAATCACAGGATGGAAGGTAACGATCCGCATATGGGTGCCTGCTTCCTGCTTCCATCCATCAGGAGTGCCCCAAGCCAGAATATTTTGTGAGGTGGGCGCTTCTACCAGGCCTCCCATGGCAGACATATCCAATCCGGCATGAGGGTCTGCCGGCGTATTCATAATGGCAGGCGGCGCCATCGTATTTACTGAAGGCGCCTGATAGTCAACAGATCCCACCAGTTTAAAAAAGTCATCTTTGTTTTTACCCACCGTATCCACCGTTCCTGCCATTTTAACAAATAAGGTCACCGTATCCATAGGCACCATGACCACGATCATACTCTTAGCTGTTAATGGAGCCCTCGCCTGAAGATAGGTGAAATCAAATATCTTCCCCTCTTGCCCTGTCTTGATTTTAGTGCTCGGAGCCGAAGAAATAAGATGACTTAGTTCTTCCGGCGTGGCCTCTAGGCCAATCTGCCCCATCCATCTGCGTAAGTTGGCCTCGAGGCCCCCGGCGATTGGGCCTAATGCAACTAAAGAGCAATCAATGGCTTTTGTATCAGATAAAAGATGAAAAGTAGCAAGACGCATGCCTCCGGCGGCTTCTTCTTTCCAACCTGTGGGTGCAGCCCAGGTAAACATATTAGTGGCAGGGCTAGTCATTCCCGCAGCTGCGCCCAAGGTGGCCATGTCCAAGCCTGCGTGCGGGTCAACGGGTGCCACCTGTTCAGTTGGCGCTGTTTGGTCAGCAGCGGTCGCCTGGTCAATTTGCGGCGTCTGAATGGCAGGAACACTTAGGTCCTTGACTTCAGGAGCTTGAACGACTATTTCCTTATAATGGGTCTCTTGGGGCTTTTGCTGGCAGCTGCTCAAAAATAAAGTAAAAATACAAATTATCCAAATCATTTAAACCTCTCCAGTAACATCATTTAAACGTTTAAGAGACTCTTAGTTATAACCACTTATGTCCGATAAGTAAAGGTCTTTTACTAAGGCGATATTATAGCGGAGGTAAAACAGAGAATAAATACAGAGAATCCCACAGCCATATACGTAGAAACACGTGGACGCCACATTAATTTTCCGCCAATTCGGCGATTTTTTTGATCATGCCCCCAAAAATATACTCATGAAGAGGCGCCAATGTATACCAATAGAGTAATCCGGCTAATCCATGAGGGCGAAACTGGGCGTGTTGGATAAGTTCACAGGTCGTGGCATTTATTTCTTTGATTTTAAAGTCAAGCCAGGCCACGCCAGGGACCTTCATCTCGGCAGCCAGGCTTAAATGGTCATTATCCAGGACACTGGTCACTCTCCAAAAATCAAGAGCATCGCCAACGGATATCTTGACCGCGTCCCGCCGTCCCCTGGAGGATCCGACACCACCGACCAAATGATCTATATACCCCCTTAAAACCCACAACCAAGTGCCATGATACCAGCCCGTTTTTCCACCGATATGGGATATGATCTTCCAAACTTTTTCTTTGGAGGCGTAGACCACCCTTGTTCGCCTGTCTTCCAACCGTGTGCCTCCCGCCCACGCGGGGTCTCCGGATTGGGCCACTGCATCCTGAGGCACGATCCCAGCATCTGCCCAGGACGTCTTTACATCATTATGGTGCACCAGATCAAGCGCCCTGGTGATGGCTTCCCTGCAATCCAGCAAATCTTGGGGAATGATCTTAATAATGCGCTTGTCTTTGCAAATCACAGGATTCCGAAGCCCCTCGGCCAAAGGCATCCCTATATAACTGGGTACGGGTGTGACCAAATGTATCCACAAAGAACTAAAATGAGGCGTGAGCACAGGTATAGGAATAAATATACGTTTCTCTAAACCCGCCACCTCGGCATAAATTTTCATCAATTCCAGATAGGAAAGGATTTCTTTGCCGCCGATGTCGTAAGTTTCTCCGGTTGTTTCTTCTTTTTCAATGCAGCGATAAAGATAGTCGATGACATTTCTGATAGCGATAGGCTGGTTGGGCGTCATGACCCAGCGCGGAGTGATCATAATAGGCAGGCGCTCAACCAAATAACGCAGGATCTCAAAGGAAGCACTGCCTGAGCCTATGATCATGGCAGCCCTTAAGACTGTCACCGGGACATTTCCTGATTTCAATATTGCAGAGACTTCCCGTCGGGACCTTAAATGCTTGCTTAAATGGTCCCCTTCTTCACCCAGGCCGCCCAAATAAACGATTCTTTTGACCTTACATTCCTGGGAGATCCGGGCCATGTTTTTCGCCGCGGTCCTGTCGGAGGATTCAAAATCAGCACTCTGCGGGTTCATGGAATGGATGAGGTAAAAAGCGACATCCATACTCTCTAGCGCCCGGCGCAAAGAATCAGGATCATGGATATCAACGGCAAAAAGATCAACGTGGGGATCGCTGGCCCAGTAACGGCTCTTGAGTTTGTCAACAGAACGTCCGGTCGCCCGTACCTGGTAACTCTCCTCTAAAAGTTTGGCCACCAGTCTGCCACCAACATAACCGGTCGCTCCTATAACAATTATTTTCTTGGGGCTGACCACGGTACTCATTGTTATCTGCCGCTCTTGGGGTTCCTGGGCCACTGGTCAAAAACATAATCCGGTTTAAATAAAGGCTCAAATCCCTCAGGCTTGTCAACGGGGAAGGTGACAATGTCCCAAAGCCCGGAGCCCTCTCTTTTTATACCTTCCACAAAACCCCAAACAGTTCCTGAAAAGATCCAGACAAGAATGTGAGGCGTCTTTTGGGCGCCGGTAACCCAATACGCGCGTGCTTGCTTGGGCACTTCAACGGGCGCGGTCATGACATTAACCACACCCCGCCAAAACTTTTCGCCCGGCCCTTGGTCCGCACGTGCTAAAGAGAAAGGGGGAAAAAGTAATGTCATCACTATCAAAAGACCTGATGTTCTTCTCATGTCATCTCCTTCGGTTGAGTTTGGTTTGTATTTCCCACGTGACGGTCATATGATCACCAACTAAAATGCCCCCGTGGTCCAATAACTTGTTCCAGATAACACGAAAATCCTTGCGATTGATGACCCATAAGCCTTGAAGAGCGAGCAGTGTCCCTTCTTTTCCTTGAATGATCTTTACGTTGAAAGGAAAAATTTCCACCCTCTTGACACCGTGCATTTGTAAAATACCTTTGACTTTATATCCTCCTCGATCATGTATGATCCTAAAACTCTTGAAAATAATCTTAGGATACCGGCCGGGATTGAGTAATTTCTGGGATTTGACGATGTTATCGCACCAGGGACAATTAGAGGTGATGCTGTTTACTTTTATTTCCAAATAAACCGATTGGACATGCTGTGATTGCCCATCGAGTGTAATCGTTCCTTTAAAAGCCTTAAACTGCGCTTTATATTTGCCAATGACGGAATAAGGGATGGCCCCATCTATCTTGGCCTCGTGGGGGCCAAATGTGACAATGCCCTGGGCAAAAGACCGGTCAACACCCAACGGCACAGAGAGAAAAAAGAAGGCGAGGATTAAGAATCTCATTAAGCTTCCATCTGCTTGTCGGCAAAATTACATGTTACATCATACCACAAATCTTCTTTGGAAAATGACCTTTGCTATTTAGGAAAAATTTAACTGACCGCAGGGGAACTTGATTGGTCTTTAAAGCCTAGAAATGCCCTTAAATCCGTCATCGGCTGCATATGGATGATGACCGGAACAAATCCGAGGGCATTTTGCAGTTGTTGAAGCATGGCAGGATCAATGTGAAATTTGACGGCTCTGCCATTATTGAGGATTTGTGTGTTCACAGCGGTCAAGTCAATACCACCGTTGACAACTTTCATGGCAAAATCGACGTGTTGAACACTGGTCCTCTCAATGCGGTTTCGGCCGCCGCCTTTGGCACGCAATAACTGTTCGTCAGCTTTTGCGTAGGCAGTGTTAAATAGCGTAATTATCTCAAGGTCTGTAAAATTGCCTCTTCGTTCCGGGGTGATGTCCGTATCCACACCGCAAGATCCCCCACTCGCAGTAACAAGCCATTTATCAAAGTTATAAAGGCTCCCGTCTCCCTTTCTTATAGAGCCCTCCGCAAAACCTATGGCCATGGCCAAGGGAGATGGAACATATTGGTGCAATGAAGCGATTTTTCTTAAAGAAGATCGCCACGGCCTAAGAAGCTGGATCACAACAGATCCTCCTCGCGCCTTTTTACGGGTTTCTATTTTTGCGTTCACAGCCGCTCTTAATTCTGCTGTGGTCATGTCATTTTGCAGGGCAAGCTGGAAGAGAAGCGCTTCATATATCCTTTGGCTGTCGGCATTGTTATGTCTTGTATCTGCTTCGGCCGTCTTAAGCTTTTTAATAATCTCCACCTTATTATCTAAAATCCATTCAGGATCATCGCCATCCCCTTTGTACACTTCATCTTTGATTAATTTGAGTATCCTTTCAAGAATGGCTTGCCTGCCCGTAAAGAATGTGCCATTGGAAGTGACAAAAATAAATTCTTCACCGCCCCAGCGTGACAATATGTCCTTCTCTTCCTTGGCCCTGGTGTTGTTCTGCAAAACCTGGGCAAACCTTCTTAAGACCTTGTCTCCCAGTGGATGCCCGAAGATATTATTGAGCACACCGAAATTATCAGCATCCCATATGGTGATTTCCGCATGGATGTCGGCAAGCTTCAATCTGGCCCTGATCATTTTTTTAAACAACCATAGTGTCCTTGCCTTTCCGTATAATCCAGTCAAATCATCGGTGCCTTCAAAGGATTCTTTTTGGGCCTCCGTTAAATCCGCAACCGTCAGGACCTCTCCCATATGCTGCACACCGATGATTTCGGCCAGTTTATCGCCATCATTACCTTCCCCGCCCGCGTGACCATCCAACAGAAAGTCCTTATCGGCAAGATAAACTTCAATGTTGCCATGCTCCCTCTGCCAGCCGTCAGAAAGTATTTCTTGTAAATTATCTTGAGTTATTTCAACGAACTGTCTTCCCTTGTTTGTACTTTTTGCTGCTGAATATTCATTCAGCCCTTCTATCTCTAAAATTTCTTTAACAAGTTCTTTCTCATTTCCCCTTTTATATCTGTTGTTATAATCAATCAAGACGGCCCTATGTTTGTGTTTCATTCCTGATGCGATCCGGTCTTTGATGGTATCCCCCAGCGATCCACCCGTTTCTGTCCCCTGGATGGTTATTGCGGCATTGACCACTTCAAGCTTACGGCTATTTCCCGTGGGGACCACGGCCGCTTGATCAAGATGCATCATGGCCGCGGAAAAACCCCCTGAAAAATACTTCCTGGGGACCATCTGTTGGGTCATAGGGTCCTGGTCTTCTTTGATATAGTTATACACCCCTTTTTTAAAGGCCTGGAGGTAGCGCTGGTAGATGAATTCAACTCCATGGGGAACATTACTTTGGCCATAACTTACCCCTACAATCTTACTTTTGTCCTCGTAGACTTGAGACAAAATGCTGTCCCTTATTTTCTTTTTATACCAGGTGGCAAGGATCAACGAATTATAAACCTGGCGCAGTTGGGCAAAATTCTTACTTACGTTGACTTCCTTTGTTAATTCAGGAATGACGATCTCACGAATGATATTAGTCCCTAAAACGTCCACTGGCCCCGAGTGCGTAGCCTTTAAAGAATGTTTCAATAAAGACAAGTAATCCTGTTCAAGCATCACTTTCAATGTGCTTTGAACCACATAGGCGCTGGCGGCTTTTCCGCCAGAGTCGGATCCACTTTCGGCAGAAGCATTTTCATACACAACGGCCTTCCCGGGCACGATCCATACCTTGTTAAAAGTATTGACCGGGATGTCCGTTGTCCCATATTTTCTTTGCGCTTGCGCGTAGACCCGTTTCCAGAACTTCTTCCCTGTTTGATCTTCAGGGTATATCAAGCTGGCCGTAACCTGTTTGAGCATGTAATCTTCCGCCAGCAGGTCACGTCCCATCTCAGTCAAACCAAAACTTTGGGGAATGATGCGGTCCTTCTCATAAGGGCTTAAATTGACCCATATGTCTTTATCGGGGATAGTCAGGCCGGCGAGGAAATATTTAATGAGTTTGGTGGCTTCTTCCTGTAGTGGCCGGACATGCCCGGCGGCTGCATCACCGGAATCCAAAATGAAATCAAAACGGAATGGATCGTCCGCATGGACCTTGATGCCTTTAAGAGTCGGTGGGTCAAATTCAGGACTCAGATGGACCATGACTCCTGGCGCAGGCAGCCGGATTTCATCTGCCGCGACCATCGGCACAGGCCCCAAGGTATAAAGTACAAAGGCCGCCAGGATCATGTGGTTCGCTAAATTGTCTAAAATTCTCACCGGGATATAATATGGAAAGACTAAAAATAATCAATTGTACCTAGGTATAACAGGAAAACTTCAATTACAATCTTCAGTAAGCCAAAACATTCTGATATAATGTCTCTGAAAAGTGCTATCATCCTTTAAATTGATTTAGAAACCCCAGAGAAATTGGAAACATCAAATGTATTTTATAAACGAATTACTTATCATATTAGTCATGATCACGCTCAATGCCGTTTTTGCAGCCTTTGAGATGGCCCTGGCCTCAATCTCGCGTACCCGTCTGACCTATTTAGTAGAAACTAAGAAAAAGGGTTCCACCGAAGCGCTGTTCATGAAAGACCGCATGGAGGCAAGTCTGGCCGCCGTACAGCTAGGCGTCACCCTGGTTGGATCCATCGCTGCCGCCATCGGTGGAGCAGGGGCCACCGAAGCGCTTAATCCCTATTTTGAAAAGAATTTTGGTCTATCAAAGGTAGTGGCAGAATTCTTAAGTTTGGCCGCCCTGGTCATCCCTCTAAGTTCATTTACGATCATTTTTGCTGAACTTATCCCTAAAACATACGCGATCAAGAATAGTGAGTGGGTCATTCTGAAATTATCAAAGATGATGCTCTATTTTAGCTATATCACCTACCCTATCATTGCAGCCCTGGAAAATATCGTTAAAGCGGCCAATAAATTCATCGGCAAGAAATTACCCAATAATAGCCCGGTGTCTGACACTCAAAGCAGTCTACATGAGCTTACAGCGGCCCTGGCGCTGGCACGAACTTCCCGGCTCATTGATGCCCAGCAAGAAAAAATAGTTATGTCAGCCGCCCAACTTTCCTTAAGGCCGATTAAGGAAGTGACCATTCCCGTAGCTGATATTTGCATGATACCTCAAACGAGCACACTGGCCGATGCCCTGATCCTGGCCCATCTGGACATGCACACCCGTTTTCCTGTTTGCGAAGATATTAAGAATCCTCAAACGATCCTGGGATACATCAATTTTAAGGACATTATTGCGGCCCTTAAAATAAACCCTGAAGACCCGACCATCAAAGGGACGATCCGACCCATCAAGAGATTCTTAGAAACAACTCCGATCTCGAAGGTTTTAGAAAGAATGATCCAGGAGAAGCTGCACATTTCACTGGTCGAAAATGCGCAAAAACAAATTATCGGAATGATTACCCAGGAAGACATTATTGAAGAATTAGTAGGAGAGATCGAAGATGAATTTGACCGCCTTCCCACCTATATCCATCCCTACGGCAATCAATGGCTGGTCGGTGGCGCCGTTACCATGTCTGCGCTGGCCAAAACATTGGGAGTAGACGGGACGACTTCAATCAGTAATGAAGGCGAATTAAAACTGGCGGACTGGTGTCAGAAGCAGTCTGCTAAGCCCTTTAGCGGCGGAGAGACTATTTCCGCCAATGGACTTCAAATCACAGTCAGGAAGCTTAGAAGAAAAAAGATCTCTGAAGCCTTAGTGGCCAAAGGTCCTTAGACCTTTGTGATCGATATCGTATTGCCCGCCAGACTATTATTATTCACATTAATTTCAGCCCGGGCATTATTGTAATTGGCAATGGCGCCTATGCGATAGGTGCCAGGGGCCAGTCCCGCGGGAACAGTCACATTGGTCACCGCTGTGTTACTATTACCGGCGGTCAGACTGCTGATGGTACGGTTCCCAATGAGCCTGTCCTGGGTTGTAATTGTCGCGTCCGTCGACAAATAAATCCCAACTAAGAAACTAGTACTGGTTGTTGTGCCAATATTGGCCGCAGTTGTGCTGACCGCGATGCTAGATCCACGGACAGCATTGGATGGGCCGCTGACAGCTGTCATGGTAAGGTCAATACCGGGGCTTATGACCACGGCATTACCAGCCAGGACATTGTTGGTTTCATCTGTTTCCGCCACTAAATTATTAAAATCCACAATGGCCCCGATGGTATACGTCCCCGGAGCAAATGTGGTAGGAACGGCCCATACCGTCGTGGCTGTGTTTGATGCTCCAGCAGCCAATGCAGATACATACCTGTAACCTAACCGCGTGGCACTCGTGGTTATTGATGCATTTTTAGAAAGATAATAACCCACATAGAACCCCCGCGAAGGTGTTGTCCCCTGGTTTGTCACGGTATCAGTGACATTTATGCTGCCCCCTATCAAATCGCTGGCAGGCGCACTGACCGCCGTCATAGTAAGATCAGCACCGGGGGTCACACCTATAGCATTGCCCGTTAAGGCATTGTTTGTTTCATTTGTCTCCGGCACCAGACTATTAAAATCAGCGATGGCACCGAGATAATAAGTGCCTGGGGCTAGATTAGTTGGCAATGTCACTGTTGTTGAAGACGTGTTTTCCGCTCCAGCCAGCAATGACGGAACAAGCCTATGTCCAATCTTCGTATTACTCGTGGTGATAGTCGGAGTTGTGGATAGATAATATCCCACATAGAAAGCACCTGAAGAAGTGCCACCCTGGTTGGCCACTGTATCTGTGACGGTCAGGTTGCCGCCGATCTGGCCATTGGCTGGAGAACTGACGGCCAGTTCAACCAAATCCGCTCCTGGATTTAGCACAAAGGTATTGCCTGCCAATGTATTGTTTGTTGTGTCACTTTCTTCCATCACACCGTTAAAATTGGCAATGGCACCGATATAATACGTGCCTGAGGGCAATCGTGCGGGAACATTCCAGATATTAGTACCACTGACGCTTGCTCCAGCAGCCAATGAGGCTATATATTGAGTCCCCACGATTGTGTCCGCCGTGGTCATGGTTGTATCCGTGGATAAATAAAAGCGGATATAAAACCCATGCGCATTACCAGGACCTTGATTCTGAATAGTGTACCCGACTGTCATTGGTCCGCCGTTGTTACCCGTCGTTGACGAACTGACGGATGTCATCTTAACATCAGGATACTGGACCTGAATGGTCGCCGTTGAGCATAAAGAACTGTTTGGCACAACACTCACCGTCGTGCCAGAACCAACATTCAAGGCGGCACAAAGATAATAATTGCCAGCTGGGGTATTGGCTGGAATAGCCACATTGGTCACCCCTGTGGAACTGGCGCCGGGTTTTAAAGATACTATCATCCGGGT
>CAZKUL010000049.1:5699-18004 GCA_964555945.1 uncultured Planctomycetales bacterium | reverse complement strand
AATTTTATAAAGGCACCGAAGGTCGCGCCGTATCAACGACCATGGCCTATGTGCGTATCCTTTCTCAATTATTAAGGGATGAGACCATCGGAAAATTTATTGTACCCATCATCCCTGATGAAGCACGCACCTTTGGTATGGAAGGACTTTTCCGTCAATGCGGGATTTATTCCCATGTCGGCCAGCTCTATGAACCGGTCGACGCGGACAGCCTGATGTATTATAAGGAAGCCAAGGACGGCCAAATTTTGGAAGAAGGCATCAATGAAGCCGGTTCCATCTCCTCTTTTATCGCGGCAGGAACTGCGGCAGCAACACACAATATCAATACGATCCCCTTCTATACCTATTATTCGATGTTCGGCCCCCAACGCGTGGGCGATTTGGTATGGGCGGCCGGTGACCTGCGCTGCCGGGGATTTCTGGTGGGCGCTACCTCAGGACGTACCACCCTGAACGGTGAAGGGCTGCAGCATCAAGACGGTCATACACATTTATTGACCTCGACCGTGCCCAATTTAGTTTCTTACGACCCGGCTTTTGCCTATGAAATTGCGGTCATCATCCGCAAGGGCATTGAGCGCATGTATGAAAACCAGGAAAGTATCTTTTATTATATTTCCGTCGGTAATGAAAATTACAGCATGCCGCCTATGCCTGCGGGCGTCAAGGATGGGATCATCAAAGGGTTGTACCGTTTTAGCCAATCGGCTAAAACTTCCGACTTAAAAGCCCATCTCCTTGGTTCGGGCGCCATTATGAACCAGGTCATCGCGGCCCAGAAGATCCTGGAAGAAAAATACAACGTATCCACGGATGTTTGGTCCGCGCCCAGTTACAATGAATTGCGCCGCGAAGCCTTGCATGTGGAGCGCACGAACCTGCTCAATGGGAATAAAGCGCTCGTGCCTTATATCACCCAAACGCTCCAAAATGAAAAAGGCGTATTTGTCTCAGCCTCCGATTATATGAAGGTCTTAGGCGATTCCATCCGCCAATGGGTCCCTGGCCCTTATACCGTGCTTGGTACTGATGGATTCGGCCGTTCCGAGAGCCGCGAGGCCCTGCGTGATTTCTTTGAGGTGGATGCTAAACATATTGTTTGGGCCACCTTAACATCATTGCATCAACAGAAACTAATTAGCGGTGATGCCTTATCCAAGGCCCAGGTTGAATTGAAAATTAATCCGAGAAAATTAAATCCGATGATTTCGTAAGCGGGAGTGAATTAAATATTTTCCCCCTCCTGAACCCTCTCGCGAAGAGCTAACCTAGCGAAGTCGAAGAAATAGGGCCTTTGGGGGAGGGAATCAATACATGTAAGGACATTTATGGCAGAATTAAAGCTTCCTGAATTAGGCGAAAATATTACCCAAGGGACCGTCACTAAGATTTTGGTCAAAAGTGGCGATACCATTAAAAAGGGACAGAATATCCTGGAGCTGGAAACGGACAAAGCTGTTCTGGAAGTCCCCTCTTCTTCTGACGGAATCATCAGTGAAATTCTCATCAAAAGCGGTGCGGTTGTCAAAGTTGGACAGCCTATATTTAAACTAGCTGACTCTCCCAATATGCAATCCCAACCGTCGCCGACCGGGGGAAACACGCAAGACAAACCTTTGCCAACCAGGGGACATGACTTCAGTCGTGTCCCCATGCCGGCTGCCAAGCAAGTTAGTAATGAAGGTGAAAGCACCCCAGGGAAACCACCAACCGCCTCACCTACTGCTATCTTTGAAATGACCCTTCCCGCTCTAGGTGAAAATATTGAAAAAGGCACCGTCACGAAGGTTCTTGTCAAGGTCGGAGACACGCTTAAAAAGGGACAAAATATTTTAGAGATCGAAACTGATAAAGCCGTATTAGAAGTCCCGTCTACTACTGCGGGTATAATCAAAGAAATTTTAATTAAAGCTGGGACGGTCATTAAGGTAGGACAGCCGATTTTCAAGATTGAAGGCGGTGCATCCTCATTAAGCACCCAACCCGCTTTGCCAACCCGGGGACATGTTCCTGGAGCCGAAGGCGGAAGGTACGTGTCCCCAAGCACGAGTCCAAACGAAAAAACCTCTGAAGGTGAAAGTACCCCAGGGAAACCACCGTCCGCGGTACCAGGCACATCAGCGCCGTTACCCGTTCGCAAAGACATTCCAGCTGCACCCTCGGTACGATTACTGGCCCGCGAATTAGGCCTTGATATTGCCCAAATCCCCGGCTCCGGCCGCGGCGGGCACATTTCTAATGAAGATGTGAAAGCCTATTGCAAAATGCTCAATACCTCAGGACACCCTGCTGGCGGCGGTATGACGGCAACGACCCAGCCCTTGCCCAATTTTACCAAATGGGGGAACGTCCGGCGCGAGGCCATGAGCAATGTCCGGCGAAAAACGGCGGAACATCTTTCTCATGCCTGGGTCAGTATTCCGCATGTCACCCAGTTTGACAAAGTGGATATCACAGAATTGGAAAAATTACGCAAAAGTATTTCCGGGACCAAAAAGATCTCAGTCACCCCTTTCATCATTAAAGTCGTGGCTGCAGCCCTTAAAAAATTCCCGCAATTTAATTCAAGCATTGATATGGCCACCCAGGAAATTGTGTTTAAAGATTACATCAATATTGGCGTTGCGGTGGATACGGACAGGGGTCTTTTGGTACCTGTATTGAAGAATGTAGATAAAATGTCCATTCTTCAAATTTCCGATGAATTGACCGCCATGGCTGAACGGGCGCGTCTGAAAAAGACCACCATTGAAGAAATGCAGGGCGGTTGTTTTACCATCTCAAATTTAGGCGGCATTGGGGGTACAAGCTTCACCCCTATTGTCAATTGGCCCGAGGTGGCCATTTTGGGCGTTTCCCGGGGGTCATTGGAGCCTGTCTATACCGACGGGCATTTTATACCCAGGCTCATGCTTCCCCTCTCACTGTCCTATGACCACCGCATGATTGATGGCGCTGACGGTGCCCGCTTTATCCGCTGGGTTTGTGAAGCTATCCAACAGCCCTTTTTATTGGATTTAAACAAATGAGCTCCCCTATTGAAGTTGTTGTCATCGGTGCAGGACCTGGCGGTTATGCGGCGGCTTTTCTGGCTGCTGACCTTGGGCTTGAAGTCACTATCATAGAAAAAGAAATCAATCCCGGTGGCGTGTGCCTGTATCGCGGCTGCATCCCCTCCAAGGCGCTTTTGCATTCGGCCAAGATCATCTCAGAGGCGCGCCACGCCAAGGCCTTTGGCATTGAATACCCTGAACCTAAAATAGACATTAATAAATTGCGGGACTGGAAAAAAAGTGTGGTCAGCAAATTGACCGGCGGCTTGGGACAATTGGCCAAGGCGCGCAAAATTAAATATATCCAGGGCGAAGCGACCTTTGTTAATTCCAATACCCTGAAGATCAAAAAAGCTGACGGCTCCAGCGAAGAATTAAGCTTTAAGAACGCCATTTTGGCCACAGGATCGCGTCCCTCAACGATCCCCAATCTACCCAAATCAGCTGATATCTGGGATTCCACCGGCGCTTTGGAATTAGAGACTATCCCTGAAAACCTTTTGGTGGTCGGCGGAGGTTATATTGGCATGGAATTAGGCACCGTGTACCATGAATTAGGCTCCAAGGTCTCTGTCGTTGAAATGACACCCGGACTCCTGCCTGGTGCCGATAAAGATTTGTCTGATGTTCTCTACAAGCGTGTTAAAGGCCTATTTGCCAACATCATGCTCGAGACCAAGGTCATTAAAATGGAAAAAAGCCAAGGTGGCATCACGGTTACTTTTGCGGATAAAGAAGGCAAGGAATTTAAAGAAGATTACAATAAAGTGTTAGTCTCTATCGGCCGAAGGCCAAATTCCGAAAATCTGGGGCTGGAGAATACCAAGGTCAAGGTCACGCCTCGCGGTTTTGTTGAAGTCAATGGACAGCGGCAGACGGCAGATCCCAGCATTTATGCTATCGGTGACATTGCCGGTGACCCTATGTTGGCACACAAGGCCTCCCACGAAGGCCGGGTGGCGGTGGAAGCCATTGCCGGGCACAAGGTGGCCTTTGAGCCGCAAGCCATCCCTGCGGTTGTCTTTACTGACCCTGAAATCGCCTGGTGCGGCATGACAGAGATTGATGCGGCCAAGGCTGGTCGTGAAGTCACGGTTGTTAAATTCCCCTGGGCTGCTTCAGGCCGCGCGCTCACCCTAGACAGGACGGAAGGACTGACCAAGCTCTTGATTGATCCTCAAACTCAACGTGTTTTAGGAGTAGGTATTGTCGGCGTAGGTGCCGGAGAAATGATCGCTGAAGGCGTTGTGGCCATTGAAATGGGTGCCGTTGCCGAAGACCTGAAACTTTCCATCCATCCGCACCCCACCCTGTCTGAAACCATCATGGAAGCCGCCGAAAGCTTCTACGGCCAAAGCACCCATATTTACAAGCCTAAAAAGGGCTAGGGGAAGTTAAGAATTCCTTCAAATCCCCCGTCGGCACCTCTCCCATAATCACCGGTACAAATCAAAAAGTTGGAAGGAAGTAAAGGAATACCTGCCCATTAAGCATCAACAGTGGGCTTCTGTCGATATTAAAAACATTAGCGATTAATGTATAACTAAATTTACCATAGTTGTGGCTGATTATTATAACCCAAAAAATTAAATACACTTTTAAGCGGATGTATAGTAATACTATCTATTGTAAAGCCAGGCGCGTTTTTCACTGCCTGAAGCTGTGCTGGGTCAATATGAAATTTAATACCTTGGCCATTGTTTTGGACTGTTAGTGCTTTATCGGAAGTTAAATCAATACCTCCTCTCATGCCAAAACGATCCTTAAATCGGCCTCTACTATTCTTAAAAGAAATATTTTTAGCATTAACTTTTTCATTAACCATAGTCCCAATACTTTTCTGCTTAGTTTTATTTGCACTCATCGCCAGATCATCTAGCCCTTTATCTTTCATAAGTCCAGTAATGGCATCGATCAAGCCAACATATTTTACCTGTGTTTTTGCCCTTTCACGATAGAAAACTAACATTTCCCTTAGTTCTTCAGACATTCTTTTCAAGATCAGAAAATTTGGATTAGATACATTCTTATATTGATCTATGAAATTTGTTAAGGGACTATGTTCATGCTCTCCTTCACTTCCACCCTTATTAAAATAAGTGATGACAAATTCATCAACTAATTTACGGAAATCTCTTACATTAAAATATATCTTTGCAGATTCTACTGATTTCGTACGTTTATCAAGCTCATTTAATAAATATTGTAAATTAGAGCGCTCTTGCGTGTTGAGGAACGATAAAATTTGTTGAAAGTAATGATCATTGTTAAGAAGAATTTGGAGCAAATCTAATTTAGCTTGCGATACTTTTCGATTACTAAACAATAAAACCCTAACTTTTATAAAATAATTCATCCGATCTTTTGGAACAAAGGAACTCTCAAACCAATGCCATAAATTTACCTTAAAATCGCCTACATATAATTGGTATTCTTCGATAATTCCAAAAAAATCAAATGAATTTATAGTAATAAAATCAAAAGATTTTTTTAATGCTTCATAATCATAATCACTCCAATCAAGTTCATAATTAAAATGTCTAAGCGAAGCTATTAACAGTTTTTTTGTTTCATCATCAGGAACAAAACCATCTCTAACGATGAAACTTAAAGCTCTCAATGCCATTGACGTCAACATATATGGCTTCGCAAAAGAAACAATTTTTCTTCTTATAGATTCAATATTTCTTGCTATATCCCCACCATCAAAATTAATCTCTACATCTTTATTATTTCCTACTGTCAATTTCAAAAAAACCTGATTTACATTGAATCCCATTGTTTTTAAATCATTTAAATAAAAGTACGGAATATCTTCAGCTTTTAGGCCTTGTTCTTCAAACGCTTTTGTGACTTGTACTTCATCTGTCTCTTTATCAACGGATATATCTATATCTGAAGTAATTTCACTAATAGATTTTCCCATACCCAAAAAACCATTAATACCCAATATAGATTGAACAGCTGCCCGGCCAAATATTATTACAGAATTACCCGGTTTAAGAGACCCTACAGCATCTAAAATCTTCTTGTCAATAAGGATGGGAATTCCGTCAACAATCCGTTCAACTACTAATGCTTTATCTATTGTATTGTGATCGGTTTCAGATGGTTTTATGTGGACCTCTACACCCATCGCATTGTCCGTGGATATACCGCGAATAGAAGCAGGATCCCCCTGAAAAACTTGCTCTACAAAACCAACCCTGGCCCAATTCATACCACCAGAGAAATATTTTCTCGGAATAGTTTGTTGGGTCACCGGATCGATTTCTTCTTTAATATAGTTATACACCCCCTTTTTAAATGCCTGTAAATACCGTGCGTAAATTCTCAGTTTTTCCTTCTGGTCATCAATATTAACGCCAATCACTTTGTTCTTGTTTTCATAAACTTGCGCCAAAATACTGTCTTTTATCTTTTTCTTGTACCATGTGGCTAAAATAAGCGAGTTGTAAACCTGCCGTAGTTGGGAAAAATTTTTATCTTCGTTGACTTCTTTTGTTAATTCCGGAATGACAATTTCACGGATGACTTGAGAGCCCAATTGATTAATGTCATTAGCCTGTGCTTTTCTGGATAAAATCCCTTCGTGTCTTTCAAGGGAAAGGTAGTCCTGCTCTAACATAACCTCAAGTTTTGATTCGACTACATACGCCGTACCTGCCTTGGCATTCTCATAAACCTTGGCCTTTTTAGGGACGATCCAAACCTTATTAAACGTATTAACCGGTATATTCGTCGTTCCCAACCTTTTGGCCGCCTCTTCGTAAATACGTTTCCAGAATTTCTTACCTGTTTCTCCTTCAGGATATATCAAACTGGCTGTTATCTGCTTGAGCATATAATCTTCAGCTAACAAATCCCTTCCCATCTCTGTCTGCCCAAAGGACTCTGGAACGATGCGGTCTTTCTCGTAAGGAGAAAGGTTAACCCACAAATCTTTTTCAGGAACGGTTAATGAAGCTAAGAAATACTTAATCAGTTTACTGGATTGTTTTTTGAGAATATCATAAGACAATTGGCTATCGCCACGATCTAAAATGAAATCAAACTGGAAAGGATCATCGGGGTGGACTTTAATACCTTTGAGGATCGGCGGGTTAAATGCAGGACTCAAATTAACCATCACACCAGGTGCAGGCAAATGGAAGTCTTGGGCATAGGCCGCAGCAGGCATAAGCCCAAAGGTATTAACCAAGAAGCCCATTAGGACAAATATGTAGGCAAATGGGTATCTATACATATCATTTAGAGTATAAACTTTCTTGGATGATTTTGCCACTTTTAGAGGGTTATTTCTTCGTTTTGGACTCCCGCTTTCGCAGGAATGAAATAAAGTGATCTAGAACAATCCACGCTTGTCCAGCTCATCGTGCAGTTGCCACCAGGTGTCGTTGGCTTGTTTGCAGGTCATGCCTAATCGATGGACCATGAAATAACGTTCATGATAATTGCGCTTGTGAAAAGACACGAGGAATTTTTGCCAATCTTCCGACGTTTGAAGACCTTCGGCGGCGTCCTTGACCCAATAATCAAACATGCCCCGGCTCTCCTGAGCATAAATCGTAAAATATTGATAAGCTAATATTCCCGAGCTCAAAAGACCAGCCACCGCTATCGCTGGCCATAGCGCCTTGACCCATTGCGCCGCGGACCAGCACATGAACCCTGTAAATAACATCATGAAGGGCCATGACCCGCAAATGCGCAGGGCATGCGGCAATTCCTGATTAGTCAAGGCCGAGGGAATGATCCCGATAAAAAAATTGATGGCTAAAAACCAAATCCAGCGCTGATGCTTGACGACGGGATTATCAGCCCAGGAACGACGCAGCAAAGCTAAAATTACAAAAATCAGAAAGAGGATCAACGCTGCGATGTCAAGCCCGCTCAATGTGCCCAGATGTCCGGTAGAATGCACATAGGAGGGGTCTCCTGTCAGAAATAGGAACTTGGGACTTAGATGTAACAAGTAGTTATGAACAAAAATACCAACGATATCCATGGGGCTGCCCGCCAACCCTAAAGAATGGATGTAGTCTTTATTGAAGATGCTGATGATGTTAAACCTGCGGTTTAAACTGGCTGGACCGTACATAATGACCAAAGGTGTTATGATAAGCCCAAAACTTGCAACCAAGCTCAAGGCTGAAGACCAGCACCATTTGCCCCGGCTCCATTCATAAACGGCCAGGGTCAGCATCATCAGTGGTATCTGCATTCTGGCCGGCGGATAGGCGTACATGGCCAAAGCAAACAGGACCCCAGCCAGGGCCCAATCCCACCAGCGGCAAGATCGCCAAAAGAAATATAAACCCCAGATGGCAAAGGTCGGAGCAAAATAGGACTCCACCGCGACCCTTGTGACCACCCACGCCCATGGTGAACAGGTGGCTGCTAGAACGACCACCATGGCGCAGGCATTGCCAAAAAGTTCCCTGCTTAAAAAGAAAAGTCCTGTGATTCCTATTAACAATCCACAAACACTGAAGGCCCGTAAACTTGGGACGGTCGATCCAAAGACCTTGGCCCAAAGCATACCAGGATAAACGTAGGTTGGCGGCTTATCCTGGCCATATTCCATAAAACCAAAGAGCGGGCAGGGACGAAGCTCCGCATCACACCCCTTTTCAGCAAAACATTGCACGGTGACCGCTGAGCCCACTTCATCCACATGGTAGCCATAGGGAATAGTGTCGAGCTTCCAAAAACGCAGGAGATTAAAGATGAGGACGATGACGATGATGAGGGCTATGGAGATTTTTTTTAACATGACCTGTTCAAATATCCCCCCTCCCTAACCCTCCCCACCAGGGGGAGGGAATATTACACGCTTATTTTTATTGATATATAAGTTCTTTTTTGTTATACATATCAACATCATGCCTGAGGGAGCCTTTGATATTACGATTGTCATTCCAGCCAAAGATGAGGAACTGCGTCTTCCTCAATTTTTGCAAAGACTACATGATTATTGCCGCCAAAATCCCCTGCGATATGAAATTATCGTTGTGGATGATGGCAGTAGCGATCAAACGGCGCAACAGGTCCTCGCCTCGCGCACATCATTTCCCGAACTGACGCTCCTGTCCTTGGGGCGTAATCATGGCAAAGGGTATGCCGTTAAACAAGGTCTTCTGGCTGCTCACGGCAATATCGTCCTATTTATGGACGCGGATGGTTCTACCGGTCCGGATGAAATCAAAGCCAATTTAAAGTTCTTTCAGGAAGGCTACGATATTGTTATTGGCTCAAGGGTCCTACAGAACGAAACTTCCCGCGTTAAATCTATGCCTCACCGTAAAAGCATGGGCTTGATATTTAATTTTTTTGTATCTACCTTCCTGATCAAAGGCATCAAGGACACTCAATGCGGCTTTAAAATGTTCCGCCAGGAAATCATCCGCCCCTTATGGGAGAATGTCCAAATCCCAGGCTTTGGATTCGACCTGGAAGTCCTTTTTTTAGCGCAACAAATGGATTACAAAATCAAGGAAGTCCCCGTTAACTGGACACATGTCGGACAAAGCAAGGTCCATATCCTCAAAGACTCCTGGCGTATGTTGATCAATATATTTGAAATTAAAAGAAGGTTTAAGAACTCTTCCTAACCCCGTGTTTATCCTATTGCAAATTTAATAACCTGACTGCCGCAGTGAGCGGCAGGCCTCTTTAAAAAAAGAGGGGGAATTCTTTAGATTTCGTGTCCAATGGCTTCTTTGACCACGCGGCGAATATCGTCGACTTCAAATGGTTTTTTCAAGCACTCAATGGCCCCCAGGGAACGGGCCTGCTGGCGCTTTTCATCCAAACTGTAACCGCTCATCATCACCACCGGCAATTGGGGAATGAGGGCCCTTACCTCCTTGAGCACCTCTACTCCATCATGGCCTGGCATCACCATATCCATAAAAGCGATGTCAAATTCCTGGGTTTTAAGAACCTCCAAGGTATGAGAGAGGTCATGCACCACGGTAATATGGTGGCCATAATATCCCATGGTGAGATTGAAAAAATCTCCGATGACCTTTTTATCATCAACAACCAAAATCTTTAAATGTTTCATATAAGTCTCCTTGACCATCGCCTCTCACAGCATCAGGCCATGCGGGGTTGACGAATTTTCTCTAGATGGACGCAGGGCAATTTCACGGTAAATGTAGTCCCGGATTGATTACTCTCAACAGCAATACTTCCCCCATGCTCGTTGACTAAGTCGTGACATAATGCCAAACCTATCCCCGAGCCTTGTGCTTTCGTCGAAAAAAAGGGGTCAAATATCTTGGCCTGATGTTCGGAAGAAATACCAGGCCCGTTATCCTTAAAAATGATGACTGCCTGGTGAGGCGCCCGATCATATTTCGAGGTCACCATCAATGTACGGGGCTGCCCATGAGGCGTCTCACTTAAAGCTTCCATGGCATTGACGACCAAATTCATAAATACCTGCTGCAGGTGTAACGCATCCCCCATGATGAACGGGATATGCTCATCGACCTGCAAATCCCATCCGATGCGACGGATGCGCAGTTCATCGAGAAGCAGATTAAGGGACTTATGGATCACGGTGTTGATGCTAGTTTCTGTTTTCTGGATCTTGCGGTGACGGATCAGTTCCATGAGGTTCGCGAGCATATCCTTGATATAAAAGGACTGCTCATCCATGACGCAAACGGGTTTATAAAAAGGGGAATTGATGTCCATCTCCTTTTTCATAAAACGCACAAACCCATGGATGGCCGTGATCGGCTGGCTGATCTGATGCAAAAGCCCGGCACTCAATGCCGCGACAGCCCCTTTTTTCCCGCTATCCATCAATTTGACCTGGACCGCCTTTAATTCCCTGATCGTGGACTCCAGCTGCAAATTCTTTTCTCTCAGGGCATGGTTCAGCCGGATATTCTGGATAAAAAACCAGGCCAGGGTGGCCAGCAGAATAACGTCAATGGCAAGAAACATAATATGCATGATGATATTGTAACTTACTTTTCTAAATTACAGACTTACTTTTCTAAAATACCTTTCAAATCAAGTTGGTCTCCCAGCTTCCAATGGTGAGATACGGTGTAACCACTCTGGATTTCCAAAACATAGCGGGCCTTTTGGTCAGGCGTGTATACCGGGCAGGGGTCGTTGGTGCAGGCGGGGATATTGCCTCCGATATAAACGATGTGGCCATCCTTGGAGAGCCACAATATGTCCAAATTAAAATGCATGTTCTTCATCCAAAATTGATGGTAGTCATCAAATGCAAACACAAAAAGCATGCCCTTATGCTCATCCAAACCTGTACGGTACATGAGCCCGCGGGCCATATCCTCTTCCTTGGACACCACCTCCACGGCTACACAATTGTCCGCATGACACACTTGGGGAGGTACTGTATCGGCATGGCAATAGTTAGAAAGTAAAAACGAGAAAAAGATAATTTTTAAAGATAATTTGGGATTGATATTCCCCCTCCCTAGCCCTCCCCACAGGGGGGAGGGAACGAATCCATCATTCATAGTGCATGAACTCCAAATTTTTTTAGCATTGCTGCAAGCTTGGCCAATGGCAAGCCGACGACGTTAAAATAACATCCTTCAATACGAGGGATAAAGAGGGCCCCTTTGCCCTCGATATCGAAACCACCGGCTTTATCCAAAGGTGAGACAAGTTGATGATAACGCCCGATGGCTCGATCAGCCAGTTTGGTCATGAATACCTTGGTTTTCTCCCAATCGATTTCCTGACGCCCGGTCTTAGCATCAACAATAGCCACCCCGGAATAGACCCAATGCGGTTTGGCCATCAATTCCTTCAGGTTCTTTTTAGCTTCCTGCATGTCACGCGGTTTCAAGATGAGACGTCCGCGAGCGGAGTACACCACCGTATCCGAGCCGATAACTATCCCTTCCGGCACACGTTTGGCCACCTCAAGCGCTTTGCGCAAGGCATTGATTTGGACAAGATGGGCACAGCCATGGGTAAGCTCCGTTAGTTCTTTGGCCCTGCTGGGAGAGACCGTGAAGGGCAGACCTAATATTTTCATTAATTTTCGACGCTGAGGACTGGCTGAGGCCAGAATAATCTTTGTCATTGAAGGAATTGGGCAATGGTAAAAATGGACTGCAGGGGCACATGGTATTGAGCCAGCGCTTCCTGAGCCCCTTCACCACGGTCGATGATACAGATGGCTTTTTTAATGGGAATATTCATTTTCCGGAGGACGCTGCAAAATTAAATGAAGCCGTTCAACGGCTG
>CAZKUL010000049.1:0-5689 GCA_964555945.1 uncultured Planctomycetales bacterium | reverse complement strand
CATTTTCCGGAGGACTTCAATGGATTCCACAAAAGCTTTACCCGTGGTGGCCACATCATCGATGATAACGACACTGCCTCCCTCTTTGAGCAGGGGGCCTTCAACCTGCTGCTGCTTGCCATGGGCTTTAGGCTGTTTGCGAATAATAAAGGTATCAATGGGTTTGTTCTCCTGATAGCTTAAAGAAGCAATGGCCCCCACCATCGGATCCGCCCCTAATGTGGGGCCTCCGATGGCATCAGGCCTATCGTCCTTGATCATATCCAGCATCACGCGGGCCGTTAAATAGGCGCCTGGGGCCGAAAGGGTCACGAGCCTGGCATCCAAATAAAAACTGCTTTCCTTGCCCGAAGATAAAATAAATTTACCCCTGGAAAAAGCGTTAGTCTTAAGCAAATTAAACAACTCAATGCGGTCCTGGTCTATGGGTCGAGGCATAAGGGATCTTTCTTGTTTTAAAATTGAGGGAGCTCCAAATTGCGGCTGTGGATTTCGACGAGTAACAAAAGACGGAATTTCAAAAGGGCCTTATAATCCCTGTATTCTTTGGGGCTAAAACCGGAGGTGGCATGAAAGGATTTGCTGGCATCAATCTCCACCAACGTATTTTCATAGGTATCAATTAACTGGTCATCGGTGAGCTTGACGATAGCTGGTTTTTCCAAAATGATCACATCCATGGGATATTCGGCCATGGCCAGGGGTGATAATAATAACCATACGATCATCGCTATCGTAAATTTTTTATACATAATGTCCCTTCGGTATTGATGGCCGCCCTAATTTTTTCCTGAGGATTCAATTATATGGTAACATACGTCATGCTTCAAGCCTTTTTACAGGGAGCCCTGGAACTCGTTTTCCCTGACAATTGCCTGCTTTGCCGTCAATTTCTCAACAGCCGCCACCAGCGGCAACTCTGTCCTGCCTGCCTGGCGACCCTGGTGGCGAATCCTTTGCCATTCGCTGGGCAAAAGTCCGAAGGCGCTTTTGCTTTTGACCAGACTTGGTCCGTGTGCCTTTACAATGAACCGGCCCAACGGCTGCTGCACGCCTTTAAGTACAATGCCAAAACTTCCCTCTCTAAAACATTTGTCCCCTTAATGATTGATTTCATTGATCGTCATCATATACCTGTACAAAAATTTGAATTCATGATGCCCATCCCCCTGCATCCGGTAAAACTAAGGGAAAGAGGTTACAACCAATCAGCGCTATTAAGTTTAGGTATAAGCCGTCACTATGGCATTGCGCATGCGGAGAATGTATTAACACGGCAAAAAAGGACCCAGACACAGACGGAATTAGGGGCAAAACAACGCTGGACAAACATGCAAGGGGCTTTTAAAATAAAAAATCCGACGGATATAAAAGGCCGAAGTTTTCTGCTTATTGATGACCTCTATACAACAGGCGCCACGGTCCATCATGCGGCAGAGGCCCTCAAAGCAGCCGGTGCCGCGCGGGTTGGAGTGTTGACTTTGAGCATCGCCATTTAGGCTCTTTTGAATTTCAAATTGGAAAATCATGCGTGGATGGATAGCTGTAATATAATGTATTCGGCACATTCAGGAATTTTCTGCCAAATGTCTGCGAGGAATATTCCCTATTCCTTGCTCAAGAACCGTTAGTTTAAAACAAACGAGGTTAATATAATCGATCGAAATTAGATCATTAAAACTTTTACAGAAGCAGACGGCAGAAATATTCCGTGCCGAATACATTATATTACAGCTGTCCATCCAACACGCACTGGATTCCCGCGAACAACTGTGAGTGTCCGGTATGAGGACCTTCCGCGGGAATGACAATGTTTATAAACTATGCGTATTTTACGAAATTATATTTTAAAGGAATGCCTGCAGCCTTTTACGTTGTCGATCAGCGTGTTGACGAGCGTGTTTTTGCTGGGGTATTTGCCGCAGTTGGCCAATAAGGTCATTAATAATGGCGTGTCCCTCACCGCCATG
Source organism: uncultured Planctomycetales bacterium (assembly GCA_964555945.1). Taxonomy (GTDB): domain Bacteria; phylum Omnitrophota; class Gorgyraeia; order Zapsychrales; family Fredricksoniimonadaceae; genus JABDGZ01. The sequence goes on along the minus strand of CAZKUL010000049.1, from coordinate 3,719 downwards.
AGCCAGGTCTTTTTGTATTATATCCCCATCCTTTTGGGCTACACCTTGCCTATTGCCTGCCTGATCACGGTGATCCTCTCCTTAGGGCACATGTCGTCAGAAAATGAAATCCTGGCCATGCGCGCCTCTGGCATCCACTTGCTGCGCCTTTTGATTCCCTTGACAGTTGTCGGCATTGCCCTGTGTCTGGTCGTTTATATTCTCAACGACCGCATCATTCCTGAATCCTATGATGCCCAAACACGCATCTTGCAGGAAACCGGCAGCCAGGACCCCTCGGCCATGCTGGAGCCGGGCAGTTTTATCAATGCCTTTGATAAGTACATTATTTTTATTTACCGGATGGACGGCGATATCTTATACGGGGTCAGGATCTACGAGCCATCCCCCAATAAGCCCACCCGGACCATCATTGCCGAACAAGGCGAATTTGTCCATGTTCCCGGTAAAGCCCAGCTGATGCTCAAACTCATCAACGGCACCTCCGATGAGCCTGATCTAAGCAACTCCAATAATTTTTATAAGCTCAATTTCCAGACTTCCTTTATTCGGATGGATCTTTCCAAAAAGAACGTAAAAGCGGAAAAAAAATCCAAAGCCATGACATTGCGCGAACTCTCCTTAAAAATCAAAAGCCTGCGCAAGCTGTCCATTGACCCCTCTCCGTTGATCGCTGAATATCACCGCCGCATGGCCTGGTCGCTTTCGCCGTTGATATTTATCTTTTTAGGCTTTCCCTTTGCCGCCATCACCAACCGAAGGGCCAAATCCGCCAATCTGTTGTATGCCTTACTCTTCGCTGCCCCTTATTACATTTTATCCCTGGCCTGCCAGGGCCTGGCCTCTCAAAATGTCTTAAGCCCTATTTTGCTCATGTGGGCACCCAATATCATTGGCTTTGCTGTGGCCATTTTCTTTAACTGGAAATTATGCATACGTTAGGAGAATTTGTAGCTTAAAATCATGCGCATATTAGATCGTTATATTTTGAAATCCATCCTAGTCACTTTCGCGGGAACGGTCTTTACTTTCGCGTTCTTGTTCGTCCTCATTGACATGTTCGGCAACCTGCAGGATTTCATTTCCAAGCACGTGGGTTTAAGTGTGATCGCCCAATATTATATTTCATTCCTTCCGTCGATCGTGGTGCAAACTTCTACCATGGCCTGCCTCATCGCTGTCCTGTTTACCTATAGTAGCCTAAATGCGCACAATGAAATAATCGCCATTCGTGCCTCGGGCATGAATTTCTGGCAGATCACCCGTCCGGCATTGGTCTTTGCCCTCTTTGTTTCAGCCCTGGTATTCCTGGTCAATGAAAAATTCGTGCCGCAATCCTCGATGATCAACCAGGAGATCCGCGACACCGAAATCAAGGTGGTGCCATCCCAAAAAGGCCACGGAAAACCCTTGATCCACAATCTCACCTTTTATGGGTTAAAAAACCGTTTGTTCTTTATTGATACCTTTGACCCCAATACTTACAATCTGACTGGTATCACCATCATTGGGCATGACCGCAAACAAAACATGATTGAAAAGATCGTGGCTCCCAACGGCAAATGGACGGGCATTGCCTGGAAATTCTTTAATTGCCAGATAACCAGCTATAACAACGCCTCGCCCAATGCCCCACCCCGCGAGATCCGAATGTCGGCGCAGAAACTGATGGACATCAAGGAAACGCCTACTGATTTCTTAAGACAACGGATGGATATCACAGCCATGAACCTGCGCCAATTGCATTCTTATATCAAACGCTTCTCCGGCAGCGGGGCGCTTAAAACAATCAATAATCTCAGGGTGGATATGCATGAGAAGATCACTTTTCCCTTGCGTAATTTCATCATTGTTCTGATAGGACTGCCCTTTGCCCTCATGTCGGTCGGCAAACGTAAGGCCATGACCTTTACTTCCATTGCCATTGCCCTGGTCATTGGTTTTCTTTATTATGTCGCGGATGCGGTAGGCTTGGCATTGGGCAAAGGTGAGGCCTTATTGCCCTGGGAAGGGGCATGGATCACCCCCATCCTGTTTACTCTCACGGCCTTATTTATTATTTTCAGAAGTTTTTAATCTCAGCCATGTCGACTTCTGCCCCAAGCTTCCATAACAGATTTATATTCTTTCTTAAATTTTCGCTTCTTTTTATTCTCCATCAGTCTTGGGCGAATGCCGAGACCATCCATCTTAAGGATGGCCGGGTGATTGAAGGCAAGATCATGAATAAAGATGGTAAATGTATGAGGGTCGACCTGGTTGATGGCATGGGCATGATGACTTATTGTGTTGATGAAATTAAAGATATCGATGGCGCGCCTTCTATACTCCCAATAAATCATATTAAAAAACAAACCAGTGTCGGATTAATTGACGATCCCCTGGACCCAATATTGGAACACCTGGGTTATCCTAAACACACATGGCCTGGGATAGAAAAACAATTCCGCGCGCTTTTATCAAAAATCGATTACATGAAATTAAAAGAAGAATTCTCACGCGCCAAGTCTTCCCCTTCACAACTTAAAAAGATGGCGACCCAACTTGGGAGACTGCTCGAAGAGAATGGATACATCGACCTGCTAAGCCCGCATCCTCTGGTAAAATTGTTGACCACCAGTTTTGCCAATGACGATATCTCTCAAGTGATATTTACCAGTCCCATCAGCTTTTTGCAGAAAGTGGATTCAAAAAAATCGCTGGCCGCCTGCACCGCCATTTCACAATTGGGTTCCATCCTGCTGAAATTGATGGATATTGACGTTAAGGTCGCCTTTAGTCCAGGCCATGTTTTTAACTGTATCCGTTTAAACGACCAACAGATTATCTTCGCGGATTTTGCTAACCAAATTTTTGATATCGTGGACATTAACCACTATTATTTGAATTTGGGAAGCAAGACCATGCTCTTAAAAGACCTCTACCACATTTCTCCCTCAAGAATCCTCGAAATTAACGGACAGCTGACCAGTGAATTGCAATCGGATTCACTCGAGGAGAGGCTAAATGCCCTCTATCTTTATATTTATGTCAGTGACGATTATGCGACCACACCTGGCATTTTTATCAATTTAGGCAACATTTATTCCCAGAAAGGCGACTATGCAGAGGCTTTCTCCTTTTTTAATAAAGCCATAACCCTTAATCCTGAATATCCAGAGGCTTATCGCGAACGCGGGATCACCTATGGTAATAAAGGTGACCTTGCAGATGCCATGACGGATTTAAGCAAGGCCATTGAACTTTTCCCTGATTTTGCCGAAGCCTTTCACGACCGGGCCAGTGCCTATAGTGCGAGCGGTGATTTTGATAACGCCATTGCTGATTTAAACCAGGCGCTCATCATTAACCCAAATTATGTTGAAGCCTACCATGACCGGGGAAAATACTACAGCAATAAAGGTGATGTGGACCGTGCCATTGATGACTATAACAAAGCCATCGAGATAGACCCCTACTTTGGTGACGCCTATCAGTCCCGCGCAGAGGCCTATTTTTCAAAACGGGAATATGATAAATCGTGGGCAGATATCCATAAGCTGCAGGATCTTGGAGACGAAGGAAACCCCGAGCTTCTTGACAAGCTTAAAAAGGCATCTGAGATGAGAAATTTCTTTATTCCCGCCTTAATCATTGCGCCCATTCTGATTTTCTCAATTATTCGTTTCTTTTAATGCCCTAGTACGCTGTAAATTTAATTATCAATAGTTGTCATTCCG
>CAZKUL010000048.1:0-18138 GCA_964555945.1 uncultured Planctomycetales bacterium | reverse complement strand
TTTCATGATGCCCCCAGCATGGAAGAGTTTTTGCAAAAAATCACCGTCATGGTCACCCGCCACATGGAATGTGAAGTTTGTTCCATCTATCTTTATTACGCCGACCAGCACGAGCTTGTGCTCAAAGCCACCAAAGGACTTAACGCTGCTTCCATCAATAAGGTCAGGATGAAGATTGGTGAGGGGCTCACCGGGATGGCTTTAAAGGAAAAGCGTCCTATCTGTGAGGGGCAGGCGAAGAATAATCCCAATTTCCGTTTCTTTCCAGGCATTGGAGAGGAAAAATTTGAGTCCTTCCTGGCCGTGCCCATTCTAAGAGGCAGTGTAGAGATCGGTGTGATGGACATCCAAAGCGAGAAAAAGGACTATTTCTCTTCCGAAGATGTCCAGGTCTTTCGCGCCATCACCACCCAATTGGCAGCCACCATTGAGACCGCCCGGCTTTTGATCACTTTAAACGATAAAAAAGAAAAAACACCGGCCTTTCTGCCTCGGGATTTAAAACTCATACAGGGCCGTTGCGGTGCGGAAGGTGTGGCCTTTGGCACCACCATGATCATCAATGAATCTCTCACTGATATCAAGCATGATGAGACCGAGGGGGCTAAGAAATATACTGAAGCGGACCTTCATCGTGCCCTGGAAGAGACTGAACGTCAGCTGGGAGAATTGCAGATCAAGCTTGAGGCAACTCTTTTGGATATGACGGCACTTATCTTCACCGCCCAGATCTTGATGCTCAAAGATAAGGGGTTTACGGATTCTCTTTTTTCTTTGGTCAGGGGCGGTGTTAACCCTCCGCAAGCTGTCGTCGAGGTGGTGCGCGACTACGTGTCTAAATTCAGCAAGATCCAAGACGCGTATTTGCGTGAAAAGATTTATGATGTGAAGGATGTGGGGAGGCGGCTTTTGGAGAATTTGACCGGACGTCAGCAGGCCCATCACGATTATCAGGATAAGATCGTCATCGCCAGGGAGCTTTTCCCCTCGGACGCGCTAAAACTCTTTTCCCAGAAAGTTAAAGGTATCATCCTCTTAAGCGGGGGCGCCACCTCCCATGTGGCCATCTTGGCCCGGTCCTTGAATATCCCCTTGGTGGTCACCAATGAACAGGCTCTTTTATCTCTGGACCCGATGATCAACGTGCTTTTAGATGCTTACGTGGGCTATATACACATCGATCCAGACCCTTTGATTAAAGCCAAGGTACTGCAGCGCGAAGAGCTAAATCATAATATCGGGGGCTTAAAGAAAATGATCCAGGATCACCCTCGTACAAGCGACGGGGTCGGTGTCAGGCTCATGGCCAATATCAATTTATTGGGAGACTTGAAAGCGGCCAATGAATTTAAAGCTGATGGGATAGGATTATACCGCACAGAGTTTCCCTTTATGATCCGTAGTAATTTTCCATCGGAAGAAGAACAATATTTGATTTATCGTCGTCTGGTGGAAGGCATGCCCGGCAAGGAAATTACCATACGGACCCTTGATATCGGAGGTGACAAGATCCTTTCTTATTCGGGATGCGGCAAGGAAGAAAATCCTTTTTTGGGGCTGCGTTCCATCCGCTTATCGCTCAAATATATCGATGTTTTTATAGCCCAATTGAGGGCCATTTTGCGCGCAGGCTTCGGAAAGCGCATCCGCATCCTTTTTCCGATGATATCCTCTATGGATGAATTTCTCGAGGCTAAAAGAGTTGTGCAGGAATGTATCCATCAATTGCAAACGGAACGTAAGGACTTCATCCAAAACCCTCCTCTGGGTGTCATGGTGGAGTTGCCTTCCATGCTGGAAATTATCGACGAGATGGCGCAGGAGACTGATTTTTTCTCTATCGGTACCAATGATTTGATTCAATACCTGCTGGCCGTTGACCGTACCAATGACAGGGTGGCCCAATTATTTCTGCCTCATCACCCCTCTGTCCTGAGGGCGTTGAAGAAAATCGTAGATGCCGGCCTTAAGCATGGCAAAGAAGTTTCCATCTGCGGGGACATGGCCAATGACCCTAAGTATTTAAGTGTTCTTTTGGGTTTGGGTATCCGGTGTTTTAGCATGGATGCCCGTTATCTCCCGCGCATGCATGAGCGCTTGCGGCAATTGTCGTCCCTAGATTGCGAGAAACTCACGCAGGAAGTTTTGTCTCAAAGCCAAATCAGCCGTATCGCCCAAATTCTCGACCATGTTCGTTACCCTGCGTAATCACGCCCTTAAAGCTCTCCTACTATTAACATATTTAGGTATGCTGGTCTTTCACTTGTCGGTGCCTATTAATTTGACAGCCGTTGACATTGGCCGACATATCAAGAACGGCGAACTCATTTTAAAGGGAAATTTCCAGGTCCTTTATAAGAACTTTTATTCATTCACCTATCCGGATTTCCATTTCATCAACCACCACTGGTTCTTTGGTGTTATTGCCTATGGTATTTTTCACCTGGTTGGATTCAAAGGATTGTCAATAGGCTACATTGTGCTGTTGATCATAACCTTCCTGCTGGCTTTTGATGCGGCCAGACGGTATTCAAATTTTAACCTGGCCCTGTTATCCTCGGTGGCCGCCTTTTTATTCTTGATCAGCCGTCCGGAAATCCGCCCTGAGGGATTCAGCGTCTTTTTTGTCGCGCTGGATTTCTGGCTTTTACAGGCTTTTTTCCAGCGTCGCATTGGCCCTGCGTTGATCTTGAAGGTCATTCCCTTCATTCAAATCTTTTGGGTTAACGCCCATATTTTTTTCATCTTGGGGCCCATCCTGGCCAGTTTATTTTACTGGCAGGCGAAATTTGCCTCCGAGAGCAAGGAACGTCTCGGTCTTTGGAGAAGGTTGATCGTTCTTAGTATTTTAGTCAATCTTATTAACCCTTCCGGGCTCTGGGGCATGTTGACCCCTTTGAACGGTTTTAATAAATTTGGATACGAACTGGCTGAGAATCAGACGGTTTTTTTTATGATGCGTCGTTTTAACGGTATCGCCTATAAATATTATCTTGTCGCGGCATTCATCATGCTCGTGGGCATGATCATTGCCCTTTGTCGCGAGAGAATAAAGGCTTTGCCGTTGGTTATTTTAGGTGTTTTGATAACGATGGCCGGATTTCGGGCGGTGCGGTTGTTCATGCCCTTTGGATTTCTGTGTATCCCCTTGATGGCTTATTATTATTCTCCCTTTATCAAAATGAAAGCGGTCAACGTGGGCATAGGCGTGGCCAGTGTCTGCGGGGTCCTTCTATGTTTATTTCTTTTTCCGGCACATCCTGCCTTAGGCCTTAGCCCTAATGTCAATGGTTCGGCAGAATTTTATAAGCAGAACGGATTAAGAGGGCCTATTTTTAGTAATTATGATATTGGCGGCTATTTGATATACCATCTTGCAGACCAGGAAAAGGTGTTTGTGGATAATCGTCAGGAGGCATTCCCACGAGATTTTTTTAAAAAGGTATACATTCCCATGCAGGAGAATGCCTCGGTTTGGCGGAAAGCCTTGGACCAGTACGGGTTTAATGTGATTTTTTTTTACCGTCATGATCTGACTCCGTGGGGACAGGGTTTCTTAATTGACCGGATTGATGATCCTTATTGGGCCCCTGTGTTTGTGGATGATTATGCTATCATCTTTGCTCGACGGGGAAGCATTAACCAGGGGGTCATTGGCCGTTTTGAATTGCCCAGGGACATCTTTAGGGTGGCTCATAATAAGACTTGATTCTGAGAGTCAGGTTTTTTTGCGGGGAGGCAACGCAACAATCATTGATAAGATGGGGGAGATATGAACAAAACAAAACGGTTGATTTTTGTGATGGGAATGATTCTTTTTTCCAGCTGTGCCACGTTAAAGGAGAAAATGCCCTTGGATGTGGATCATACGGCACAAGCATTCTTCGATGATTTACAGAAATCCGATAGGCAGGCCGCTTACGGTCTTTTGGGCAAAGGCCTGTCTCAAAGAATTTCATTTGATCAATTTGACCAGTTTATGCAAACCATTCGCGAGCAGTGGGGAAGGCTCGAGACGGATGACACGGAGGTTTTGCCGTTTCATCGAAGAGTAGGGGAGGCCAATTTTATCCCCTTAAACGTGACGCCCCAACAGATCAAGCGGTATGTCTTCGATGTCAAGTTTGAAAACGCGGAAATGAATTTTGACCTGACCCTGGCGCCAGAAAATGGTGTCTATAAGATCGTTTGGTTCTCTGTGTGGGGAAGCAGCATTTACATGACGCCCCAGGTCCAAGAAAAGATAGAACAGTTGTTTTCATCAGGGGATAATTCCAATCAACAATAAACTTGATAATAGGCCGGTTGTCTTTATACTACAGTTATGGGAGATGCGAACAATCAGGATGAAAAGAAAAGTGACGTTTTAAGGACGGTTATTATTTCCGTCATTTGTATTCCCCTCATCATTTGGCTATTGTATAACGCCTATCATAAAACCCAGGAATCCCCTCTGTTGACAACGGCCTGCAGCAGTAGGTGCACAGCGCAAGGGTATCCAGGATATGATTTCAAATGGCCCATGCTGTCCTCTCCTCAATGCACGTGTATAGGTTCTCCCCAACAACTGTCCAGACCTTAACATTGCCGGGATCACCCGTGCCTCTGCCATAAAGCTCGTATGGCTGAGGTCCTAAAAAGAACTTGTCTTTATAAGTTATTTTGATATTATTAATCTTCAATCAAGAATTGTCAGTGCGCATAATAAAGAAACGATATCTTTCTTAAGCGATTTTTAGGAAGTCAAAGTGCTATCATATTCCTACCAAGGAATTCATCGATATTTAAGCCCAAGCTTGAATTAGCAAGCATCTCCAATATAATAAGATAACTTAATACGCTGGCTTAGCTCAGTTGGTAGAGCAGCGCATTCGTAATGCGCAGGTCGGGGGTTCGATTCCTCTAGCCAGCTTTTTTGATTTCCTTGAAGCCTCTCTATGCTCGCACGCGCTGCCATCATTATTGTGCTTGGGTTTATTGCTTACGGTTGTATGCTGCCTGCGCCCTTTAGGGTCATGGACGATCGTATTTCGATCGTCGATAATCCGGCCATCAAATCCCTTAAGAATGTTCCTACCATTTTTCGGGAGGGGTATTTTCATGACCAATCCTATTACCGGCCGCTTATCAATTTTAGTTTTATGCTGGAATTCCAGGCGTTTAAGCTTAATTCTTTTTTTTATAATCTCGACAATCTTCTTTTACATATAGCCAACGCGCTTTTGGTTTTTTTTCTGGTATCAAGGCTCACCCATAATACAACCATAGGTTTTTGGACAGGATTGTTATTTGTCATCCATCCCATACAATGGGAGGCAGTATGTAATGTGCCGGGCAGGGCCATTCTGTTGGGTGCTTTTTTTGTTCTCAGCAGTTTTGTGCTTTTCTTGGAATTTTATAAACACCAGCGCTGGTTTAACCTGCCTTTGGTCTTGATCACGTTTTTTCTGGGATTATTATGCAAGGAATCTGCAGGTGTGCTTCCTTTTGTTCTGCTGGCTTATGTTGCGATAGATAAAAGCGCCCCCCTGTCCCAGAAAATGAAATACCTATGGCCCTTTGCTATAGGGATCGTCATTTATGTCCTCTTGAGGGAATCTTTGGGCATCACCAGTCTCCATCAAACCAGCCGGGCCGCGGTCGTGCTGATGGGCTTTTTGACCTTCCTGCGTTCGGTGATCACAGATTTGCGTCTGTTTATATTCCCTGTGGATTTACATTATGACCGATCCCTGCCATTCATGGTCTCCCTGGGAGATCCTCAGGCATGGGGGACCTGTCTTTTTTGGATTTTGGCGTTGGTCATCATTGCCTTTTGGTATCAAAGGATACATCCTTTTGTTTTGTTTTTGATGGGGTGGTTTTTTATAGAGCTATTGCCGGTATCGCAATTGGTCACTAGCGTCGGGGTTGGGGCGGGGCATATATCCACCGCGGACCATTTTTTGTATTTAGCCTGCATCCCTGTTTTTATTGGGATGGTGATGGCCTATCAATGGATCTACGAACGTAATGTGAAGCATAATTTCGTCCAACCGGCGTTGCTAAAATTTTTGGCTGGCGGTTTTTTGGCATTCTTTTTATTGACGGCTGTTGAGCAGAGCATTTATGCTTCTAATGAGTTTAGCATGATCAGCCGCTCGCTGGCTTTTGAACCCAATAATCCGCGTGTTCAAGGTGAGATGGCGATGTTAAGCGTCTTTAGGAATGATATTCCTGATGCCGAGAAGCACTTTAGGGCTGCGACAAGGGCAGAACCATCCAATCCTAGTTATCATATCGGGTTGGGGACGTCTTTATGCCAGCAGGGCAGGTGGATTGAGGGACTTGAGCAATATGTCGCATTGGATCCGGGGAAGGATAAAGCCATGGTCGAACGTGAGGAGAAGCTGACCATGCTGCATCTCAATCAAGAAATTAAGGCGGGAAGAAATTTTGACGCCCGGGGATGGCTGGCCATAGGCATTTATGATGCCAAGACCAACCAGCCAGAAGCCGCCATTGATGCTTTTCGTCGCTGCGTTCATCTTAATCCGGGACAACCTGATGCCTGGTTTAATATGGCATCCATTTATGAAGCGGAGAAGAATTGGCCCGCAGCTTCCCAAGCGTATAAGAAATTATTAGATCTGGGTGATGCGACAGCTTTTCAAAGGGACTTCGCCTTGAAACATTTGAATGTAATACCCCAAACCCCTGGATCCTGATAAACACCTAAATTTATGTTAGAATTTATCAGCGATAAGAAAAGCAGGCATTTTGTCCAGTTCTGGTTTGCCCAGTTGATGTCCCAATTTGGCGACAGGGTTTTCCAGATGGCCTTAGTGGGCCTTGTCGGGATATCCCATCCGGGCTCATCGATGGAATTGGCCAAATTGATCAGTTTTACCATTATCCCAGTATTGATCGTAGGTCCCGTCGCGGGGGTTTATATTGACCGTTGGGACAGGCGGAGGACTCTTTTTATCTGTGATTTGATCCGGGGCATTTTGGTATTGTTGACGGCCCTTTATTTGGTCCATTGGCATGTTATTTGGCTCGTCTACGGAGTTGTCTTTGTAATCTTTTCGCTCAGTCGTTTTTATGTCCCTGCCAAAATGTCTTTTATCCCTGAAATAGTCCATGAGGATGATTTGCTTATCGCCAATTCCCTGGCCACGACCTCTGGCATGATTGCCCTAGTGCTGGGCGCCTTACTGGGTGGGTTGATTGTGGAATACGGCAAATCTTTTGGAGGGTTTTGTTCCGGGGCCTTGTGTTACTTTATCTCCAGTCTTTTGGTTTTTTCCATAGCTAACTTGCGCCGCCGCTTGCCCAATAAGAGTGAGATTATCGCCGGTACCAAGGAAATGATCCGGTCCCATAAGAGCGTTTGGCACGAAATTGTTGACGGGATCCGCTATATCCGCTCTCAAAAGGAAATCCGTTTTATTTTTTGGATGATGTCCATCCTGTTTGCCGCGGCAGGGGCGATTTACGTGGTCATCATTGTTTTTATCCAGCATGCTTTTCATAGCGTTACCAAGGATTTGGGTTTCTTGATGGTGGCCCTCGTACTGGGGTTATTTGTGGGGAGTTTAGCGTATGGAAAATGGGGGACAAAGGTAGCTATTTTTAAAGTGATTTTCTGGTCCCTGATTTTAGGGGGAGCAATGGTGATGTTGTTTGCTTCCATTGTTGAACTTACGCACAACCGCTTGTTGGCGTTGGGATTGGCGTTTGTCCTTGGGTTTGTGGTTGGGCCTGTGGTGATCGCTTCCAACACGCTCATTAATAAGATTTGTAATATGGAAATGTCCGGTAAAGTATTCGCGGCCATGGAATTCGTGACGCATCTGGCCTTTTTGTTAGCCATGCTGCCGAGTTCCTTTTTAGCTGATCGCATCGAACGTGTTTGGATTTTAGTGGCGGTCGGTGGTATATTTATGGTGGTAGGGTTGATCGGGTTACTGCGCTTTAAGAATATTGAATTGGCATGAGGATGGAGAGATAAGATGAATTTTTCAGTGTTGGCTTCAGGTCGCGGCGGCAACTTACAGGCCATCATCCGTGCCATTGAGGAAGGGAGAATTAAGGCGCACTTAAAGGTCGTTATTTCGGATAAGAAAGACGCCTATGCTCTGGAGCATGCCCGTCAGGCCAAAATTCCAGCGGTTTTCATGGACCCCAAGGATTTTAAGGACCGTGTCTCTTTTGATCAGGCGATGGTTGAATGTTTAAAGGAGTTCAAGGTGGATTTTGTCGTGCTGGCAGGATACATGCGTTTGGTCAGCGACGTGTTCTTGCAGCAATACCCCCATAAAATATTGAATATCCATCCCTCGCTGCTCCCTGCTTTTAAAGGCACCCATGCCATTAAAGACGCCTTTGAGCATGGCGTCAAGGTCACGGGGCCGACGGTCCACTTTGTTAATGAAGGCCTTGATGACGGGGCGATCATTCTGCAGGAATCTGTGGGCATTGAGCCTCAGGACACCCTCGAGACACTTGAGGCGAAGATCCATGAAGCCGAACACCGCATTTATCCTAAAGCTATTGATCTTTTTGTACGGGGAAAATTAAGAATTGAAGGCCGGAAGGTCCTTTGTCATCCTGAGTGAAGCGAAGGATCTTAATTGATACCCTACTGGTCTTTAAATGTCGTTTTTCCATCTTCGAAGATAATGTGAACAAGCTTGCCGTTTGATTTGTCTTGGTCTTTAGGTTTATCCTCGCCGAAGTAGTCCAGTTGCTTGGTGCTGAAAATCATTTTCTTCTTGGTCCTCAGGTCATCGGTCCGCACTTCCTTGAAATTGGTAAAATTATAATAGCGGGTGGTGTCGGCAATCATGCCCATGATGGCCTCTTCATAGTTCTCCTGGGGTGGGAAATCACTTTGGGTGAATTTAAACCGGATGCGGTTGATCATCTGTTTGGTCAGGAAATCCGGCATAAGGACATCAGTATACTCCAAATGTTGTCCGATCTCATCGCCGATAAATTCAGTGCTCCCCTTGGAGTCCTGCAGGACGCGTTTACTGAATTCATCATAGGGAATGCCTTCCACCGACGCCTTGCGGTAGTCTTCCAGATAGAAGGTATAGCGGGCTTCAATCCCTTTCTTGATATCCGTGATGGCAATCACCACAAAATCGATCGTGGACTTTGTGTCCAGCAAGGTCTCGGTGACAGCGGTAAATAAATTATTATAGAGTTTATTAAAGTAATCCGTGCCCTCGTTGCGAATGCCTTCACCCTGCAAGTCAGACTTGGTCTTTGGGACGACATCGTATTGAAAATAAAAAGTATCATTTTTAAATACACCGTTGATATATAAGAGGTTATATTTGGCCGGCTTTTTAAGAGGGTCCGGCGGAGAGGGACTTTCAGCGGCAAAGTCAAATAGCGGCTTATCTGTCGGCGCGTAGATCCAAAAAGTCTTGCCAACCAAACGCGTGATGACGTTGAGATTGTAATCCTTGCGGCATTTGACCTCAAATTTCTTTTGCAGGTCCGTCAGCGGTGGGCGTGGCAGTGCGATTTTCTTAGGCGTACAGCCGCCCGCGGCTGTGAGCAGGCACAGCAGCGATACAGCCAATACAGCATTCAGCGGGCTGATTCTCTGGTACAAATTAAGGCAACGGCACTTAGGTTGACGCCAAGATCGGGCGCGAGGTGGGTTTAATGCCGAATTTTTGGAAAATAGCTTCGATTTCATCATATTCTAATTCACCCTTGGCCAAAAGCTCTTGGGCAAAATAGTCCAATAGTTGACGGTTTGAACTGAGAATACCAGCAACTTCCGTTAAACATTCCTGCAGGATGGCCTGAACATCTTCATCGAGGATTTCCTTGGTTTTCTCCGATATGTAAGACTGGCCGAACTGGCCTACCAGTTGGTCCCAATTCCCGATCCGTCCGGATTTACCCATGCCGCAAAGCCATACCATATGGTGGGCAATGGACATCGCCGTTTGAAAATCCCCGTAGACGCCGTTGGCGGTAGTGCCAAATTTAATATTTTCTGCGGCATAAGAAGCCAAACAGACCTTAATTTCAGCCAAAAGGAAACTTTTATTACGGATATGCACTTCTTCCCGGGGACGGGGTGCCATAAAACCCAATGCATTCTTATGCGGGATAATGGTGGCTTTGATGACATCATCCGTCGGGTGCAGCATGTAGCTGATGATGGCATGTCCCGTTTCATGGTACGCGACCAACTCCTTTTCCGCAGCGCTAAGGATTTTGTTGGATTTAGCGCCATAAGCAATCCGGTCATAAGCTGCCGATAGGTCTTTATAGGTGATGCAATCACGTTTATCACGCAGGCAAATAAGGCCTGCTTCACGGATCATGCTGTCAATGTCGGATGGCGAAAACCATAATGTTTTGCGCGCGAGCAATTGGGGATCAGCTGAGGCATCGGTGGTGACCTTGGTCAGATAATATTTAAACAAATCGACCCGTTCCGTAAGGTTGGGCAGATTAACGTAAATTTTACGTTCAATGCGCCCGGCACGCAAAACCGCCGGGTCAATTTTACTTTCAGCGACGTTGGTCGCTGCGATGACGACGATATTGTTTTCCTGCTGGCGCAGGCCGTCGATTTCCATCAGGAATTGATTGATGGTGGCATTATGGGCAATACCTCCGCCAAAGCCACGCTCCTCGACACGATGGGTGGCAAAGGTGTCAATTTCATCAAAAAAGACAATGCAGCCGCCTTCGGCCTTGGCCAATTGACGGGCTTCCTTAAATATACTCTTCATCTTTTGGGCGCCTTCGCCGACGTAAATACCGACAAGATCGCTGCCCATGGCGGAGATAAAAGGGAACCCTGATTCGGTGGCCATGGCCTTGGCCAAATATGTTTTTCCGCATCCCGGCGGTCCCAGAAGCAAAATACCTTTAACAATTTTTCCACCCACACTTTTGACGCGGTTACGGTCCTTGAGCAGTTCCACCAGTTCCCAGGCTTCTTCCTTGGCGGAGGTCATGCCAATGACCTCGCTCCATTTGACATTCACTTTATTGGTCAGAATTTTTTCTTCGCCGCTTTTTTCGATGTTGGAAATGACATCATTCATGGCCTTGAGCATGTCATCCTGGGTGATGGTCGTGCGGCGGTCCCGCATGGTCAAAATACTGGCTTCCCTGACCATGTTGCTGATGTCCGCCGGAGAAAACCATTGGGCCTTTTCCGCGATCAAGGGGATATCAATGGTCGCATCACAAATAACTTTCTTAAGGTAATAGCGGATCAGTTCTTCCCGTTCTTTGGCGGTGGGTTTCTCGACGGTGATTTTGCGGTCAAAACGGCCTGAACGCATGATGGCAGGATCCAGCTTTTCCGGCGGCATATTGGTGGCCGCGATCACGACAATATTATTTTCACGTTTCCTTAAGCCATCGAGTTCGGTGAGGAACTGATTGATGGTGGCATTGTTTGAGGTGGTCGCCCCAAAACCGCGTTCTTCGGAGCGGGGGAGGGCGAAGGAATCGATCTCGTCGATAAAAATAAGGCATCCGCCTTCAACCGCGGCCAATTGCCTGGCTTTTTTAAACAGCGATTTGATGCGCGCGGCCCCCATCCCCATAAAGATCGCCACAAATTCGCTGCCGACGGCGGATAGAAATGGGAGTTTGCATTCGGTGGCGATGGCCTTGGCCAAGTAGGTCTTACCGCATCCCGGTGGGCCCACCATCAGGACGCCTTTGATCATGGTGCCCCCGATGGCCTTGACCTTATCCGCATCCTTGATAAATTGCACGACCTCCCAAGCATCGCGTTTGGCGCTCTCCAGGCCGATGACATCATCCCACTTAACGTCTGATTTGCCCTTTTCAGCGCTGTCTTTGCTGAGCATCTTGGACATGCCGCCGCCCATCATGAAATACATGTTGAAATACGAAAACAGGGGGGCTTGGATGATGCCGATGACCAGGAAGACCACCAAATAGATACCCATTTGGGCCATCATGTTTTTGCGATAAAATCCTTCCATGCCAAAGAAGCTTGTGCCGCCGAAATACATAAAGGTAAGCAGGAAGGCCACAAAGGCTGCACCTAACAGATAGAGCAAGATGCCCTTCCAATAGACTCGTATAAATTTTATAAATCGATTTTTAATCATAAGTTCGCCCCAAGGCCCAAGTTACCCGTCATGGATAATTGAGCGCTTCTCCTTGCGGTAAGTTAAACAAGAGGAGTAGTATAGCACATAAATTAAAAAATCTTCTTCAAAATGTTTAATGATACGTTAGCTGCTTTGCAGCTATCTTGGCCTGGACGTCAGGTGGAGGCTGAATGGTGCTGGGCGCCGGTATATCCGCAGGGTTAATGGTCTGAAATTTAGAGGCTTCCGCTTGTTCCCGGACCGGAAGAACGAGGGCCTCGCGGGACGCGATGAGCTGGGCCAAGGTATCATTTTGTTGGTTCAGCTGATTAATATTCTGGATAATTTGATTATTGGTTGGGATGTTATTGATGTTAGTCAGATTGGCGGGGTTGACGTTCGCTAAAAGACAGGTCGGGGTCACACATTCCGGATCACATCCAGGGATACATCCCGGGTAGCATCCATGAACACACATGTTATCGCCATTGCCGTTACCTGAATTATTGCCCCCGTTGTTCCCGCCTGAGCCTCCGCCCCCTGAATTATTTCCTGAGTTGTTGCCGGAATTGCCCCCGGAATTTCCTGAATTGTTTCCAGAATTATTACCGGAGTTACCTCCTGAATTGTTGCCTGAGTTATCGCCCGAGTTTCCCGAGTTGTTACCGGAATTATCGCCGGAGTTATCTCCTGAATTATTACCTGAGTTATCGCCCGAGCTTCCCGAGTTATTTCCTGAATTATTACCTGAGTTATCGCCTGAATTTCCTGAGTTGTTACCAGAATTATTTCCGGAATTGTTTCCGGCATTATCTCCTAGGCCTGAGCTGTTAGCTGAATTATTTCCTGAGCCACCACCGTTCGCGTTACTACCACCACCGCCTCCGGCGCCTGCCCCACCACCACTGCCTCCGGCACCGTTTCCGCCTTTGCCAGCATTATTGCCCTGCTGTCCATTGGCATGAGTACCTTGGGAACTATTGGCTGTCGAGTTTAGATTTTGTTGATTTCCCGCGTAGACACTTCCCTGATTTGGGCCTTGGGCATACTGATTGGACATATTATTGCCGCTGGAGGCTTCGTTGAGGTTTGGGAACCGTTGATGCCATAATTTTTTCACCGTCGCAAAGATTTTGGAAACTTTATTTTCCAGGGAAGTATAAAAGACCCCAGCCCTGGTCCCATCGATGGAGGCGTGTCCCATCCAAAAGCCGGCAGCCATAAGACAGATCAATAGACCCAGCATCCATTTGATCAACGCGTAACTATTTTTTTTCATGGCACCCCTCCTAAGAACCCCTAAAAGCAGGTCTTATCCGCAAACTCCAGAGACACATTCTGTAATACTGATTTTGTTATAGACTCCATCTCCTGCGTTATTGACATAGGTGGGAAATCCAGGCGGTGCCTGTGTTCCGAGCCTGGTATCATAGGATTGGATTTGGTTCCATCCGCCCAACAGGTTTCCTGACAGGTCCATCTCTCCAGTCGCACCGCATACAAAATTAATCAAACTGCCGAATTGGTCCATGACCGCTGTGGTAGCATTCCCCTTGTAAGTCCACCAATTGTCAGCTTGAAAAGAACCATTCAGGGCCACCAGCACCGCCGATAACTCCAGTTGGGCAGGGGCGGTGGCTTCAATGACCGTAATATTTTGATTGGCGACAAGGCCCAACATATCGGTGCTGTTAGGATTGACACGAGGGTCGGTATTGTAGGCGACAGACCCGGAAAGATCAATATTTTGGTCAGCAGCAACCGTCAACTGGCCTTTGACCGTCCCCTGGACTGTGACATTACCATCCTGGGCGTTAGAATTGCATTTAGGGATCATATTGGTGCTTTGCACATAAATGACTCCATTGGCCGGAGCTGCAATAGTTGTATTGTTATAGGTCGCTGTCGTGACGCAGTTGGCATTTTTAACTGTTCCCGTGACCGAAATGGTGCCGGTAGGGTTAAAGATGACCGTACTGGCGCCGGTCAAAACCAGTCCTGCGCCGTCATTGGCAACGCTCTGAATCCCCGTTAAGGTTTGTTGAGGAGGTATTTTGATGGGCGGGGCATCATTGGTGATGCCTTGTTTGAAAATATAAGCTGGGTCACTGCCATTGCCGTTAGGGTTATTGGCGGTCCCATAGTAATAATTTGGTGAA
Organism: uncultured Planctomycetales bacterium; assembly: GCA_964555945.1. GTDB lineage: Bacteria > Omnitrophota > Gorgyraeia > Zapsychrales > Fredricksoniimonadaceae > JABDGZ01. The sequence goes on along the minus strand of CAZKUL010000048.1, from coordinate 3,881 downwards.
TTGGAGGTTGGGACTGATCCCAGGGTATTGCCAATCATAGGCAGGTTGGACTCAGTCACCGCGCTGTTAAAAATAGGATTACCAAAAATATTGAGCTGTCCATTGGTCTGTACAGGACCGGTCGTCAACATCTCCAGCCCTGGCATACCGACCCACCACAAAACCCCAAGGGAGGGGTTGACTTCCTCATCACTCCAGTAAGCATATTTAGAAATCGAAGCGCCCATAATTTTTAACTGCAGGGTTTTTGAAACGTTACCGTAGGTACCTTTAGAGACCAAGGTATAATTGGACCTCGGCGCATTTGAATAGATGACAGACACCGCGTAGTTGCCGTGGGTTGTGCCGAAGGAATAATAACCATTATCTGTGTTTGGCGAAGGGATAAAAGAATTGTTGGAGAGGACCGTGTTAGCACCGGCTTGCGTGATCAACTCGTAAGCATCGGCCAGGCCCGCTTCAGCGGTATAATAGGCCTTTTTTTCATTGGCCACATAACTGGCTTGGGAAATACCGCTGGCCACCGCCAGGATATAGACCGCCATAAACGAGACGATCAAAAAGAGGAATATCAGCGAGAATACCAGGGCAAAACCCTTATTTTGGCGTAGGTCAATCATGGGTGGTTCCTCACAAGGACAAAGGTTGACGCCGCACCGCTGGTGGCCAACCGTTTATTGGTGATGTTGGCCGATAAATTTTGTGTCAAGGCCACATCAATTTCAATGACATTAGGCAGAGTGGCTCCGTTGGCTTGGGCGGGCGAAAAGCGTAATGTCAGGCTAGAGCCTTTGGGAGCCGTGAACAATGTTTCCTCGACGGTCTTGCCGCCCGAGGTGGGGTGATGGTAGAGGACGGACGTGCCGGTACTGTTTAAATAATACCAGCGCGCCGTATTGTCCGTGACAGGATTGCAATTGCACAGGACGCCCGGCGGCGTGCAGGTGAGCACGGGGTTATCCTGGCAGTAATAAATTTCACTGGCAGGATTACTGCTATTACAAGGAAGCACTTGAGACGTCCCTCCGCAGGTGTATAAGGAATTCGTCGTATTCGTCGAGGTCCCATTAGCAAAAGTGAAGGTACTGGCCGTCGACAGACGGTAGACGACCCCTGATTCTGTTTCTCCTTCAGCGATCTTACTGATGATGGTATTGGCCCCGTCTTGAAGGGTTTGTCCGGATATCCCCGCGGAATACGTTTGGCTGGCACTATTATAAAAACTGCAAACACCGGCCAATAGAAACACCGAGAAGGCCACCGCGATCATCATTTCGACTAAGGTAAAGGCTCTATTGTTTACGTGTCTACGCATAGGCTTTTTAATTGAGCATCGGATCATTGACAATGTCCGCTGCATAGGTTTCAGTCATGGGGACCATGAGTTTGAAAATGCGCTCAGACCAATAGATTTGGACCACAAAATGGTCCACGTTCGTTTTGGTCGTTTTAGTCCCGTCTTGTTTGGTATAAACGGCCGGCGTCACTGTAATAATAGAGGTGCCGCAAAAGGAATTGGTATTGCAATTGGGATTAACATAATTTCCTTTAGTATCCAGGAACACAGAATTGGGGCCTATAATTTTGGAACCACCTGCAATTAAAGGAATAAATGCCGCTTGCCGCTCAGTTTCAACGATCTGCTGGGCCGCAAACGCGGCCTGGGTCTTATGTTTGGCGTAGGAAGCCAACATCTGGCTATTGGTGAGCATGCTGGCCGCAAAGGGCAGAAAGACAAGCATGATGCCTACACTCACCATGACCTCGATGATGGTAAAGCCGCTTGTTGTGTTAAGAACATTTTTCATAGACTGCCTTATTGTAACGCGTTCCTCGTGACTCACAATAAAAAAACCGAATGATTCTCAAAGGATATCGAGAAGCATTCGGTTTAAGAATTTTTAGTTAATCACCGTCAGCAGCTCGACTGCCCTGCCCCTTGGGAGAGGTTTAGGCTCGATCCTTTGCGTCACCAGCTTTCGCTGGTTTTGCCAACTACTATTTAAGTATGCCATATAATGGACGCTTGTCAAGGAGAGGCCGAGGCGGAGCTCCCGGTTTTCGTAGGGTCGGACCTTGTGTCCGGCCGTTGTGCCCGGCCGCGTCCCAGAATTAAATGGCAGCAGATTCAGCAAGCGCTTGCTCTTCGTGTTGACAAAGGTGTTTAACTATGTTAGATTACACAACCTTAAGAGTTCCAAATAATATTTAAACATTGAGGGTGTATGTCAAAAATCAAATCCGTCCACGCACGCGAAATCATTGATTCCCGGGGAAACCCCACCATAGAAGTTGATGTGCTCTTAACGTCCAAAGCATTTGGCCGCGCCGCAGTACCCTCAGGGGCCTCGACCGGTGAACATGAAGCCATAGAGCTGCGCGATGGGGACAAAAGCTGTTTTGGCGGCAAAGGTGTCCTTAAAGCTGTGAACAATGTCAACACCACCATTGCCAAAGCTATCAAGGGTAAGGATGCGGATTTTAAGGCCATTGATAAATTGGTGATTGCTTTAGATGGTACAGAAAATAAAGGAAAGCTTGGTGCTAATGCGGTTTTAGGCGTGTCCCTGGCCGTGGCCAAGGCCGCGGCTAATGAAAAAGGCGTGCCTTTATACCGGTATCTAGGCGGTTCCAAAGCGCACATTTTACCCGTTCCCATGATGAATGTCATCAATGGCGGTATGCACGCGGACAATAATTTAGATATCCAGGAATTCATGATCATGCCTGCCGGTGCCCCCAGCTTTTCCAAGGCGCTGCAGTGGGCCTGTGAAACCTTCCATGCGTTAAAAGGGATTTTGCATGACAAGGATTTGGCCACGTCCGTCGGTGATGAAGGCGGTTTCGCCCCTAATTTAGGCAGCAATGAAGAAGGATTGGATGTCATCATCCAAGCCATTGAAAAAGCCGGTTATAAGCCTGGTAAAGATATTTTCATCGCGATGGACCCGGCCTCGTCCTCATTTTATAAAGACGGGCGCTATGATTATAACGGCAAGGAAATTTCTTCCGCTGAGATGATTGAAGCTTATGCCCGCATGGTGGCCAAGTATCCGGTTGTTTCGATTGAAGATGGTTTGGCGGAAGATGACTGGTCCGGCTGGAAGGCCCTGACAGACCGTTTGGGCAAGAAGACCCAGCTTGTAGGTGATGATTTATTCGTGACCAATGTGAAGAGGCTGCAGAGGGGCATTGATACCAAGACCGCTAATGCGATTTTGATCAAGGTCAACCAGATTGGTTCTTTGTCAGAGACATTGGACACCATTAATTTGGCCAAGAAAAATAATTATCATTCGATCATGTCGCACCGCTCTGGTGAAACAGAGGATGTAACGATCGCGCATTTGGCGGTGGCGACCAATATCGGCCAGATCAAGACAGGATCATTGTCCCGTACAGACCGCCTGGCCAAATACAATGAATTGTTGCGTATCGAGGAAGAATTAGGCAAAAAAGCCGTTTACGCCGGCCAGAACTGGTCCAAGATTTATTAATGCTCAAGAACGCTCTTTCACTTTTTATCCTGACGGTCATTATTTTAGCGCTCTTTCTGCCGTCATACTCAACGATGCAGGACCTGAAGCTCAAAAATAAAGAGTACGCCCGCAGGATCGCAGCTTTGGAAGAAAAGAACAAGCAGTTTGAAGAAGAAAGACACCTTTTGCAGACCGACCCTGATTATGTGGAAAAAGTGGGTCGGGAGACAATGGGATTAGTAAGGCCGGGAGAAACAGTCTACAAAATCATCCCGGTGCAGCAGAAACAATAAATACATCCCCTCATCATTCCCTCCCCCCTTGTGGGGAGGGTCAGAGAGGGGGACATATCGCGGGGTGGAGCAGCCCGGTAGCTCGCCAGGCTCATAACCTGGAGGTCAT
>CAZKUL010000047.1:0-18771 GCA_964555945.1 uncultured Planctomycetales bacterium | reverse complement strand
TTTGAATTTTCCCCGCAGTGTTCTAAGGGGTAACTATCAATGGTATCATTCCCACCTTAAATTTTTCCGGTACTTGACAGCTCTCAAAGACATGTGTTATTCTATTTTATCGTTAAATATTTGCCGCATTGATGCGGGTTAGTTTCAAAGACGAGGCATAGATTTTTTGGGCACAGAGGCCCTGTTTCCCTTCACTGGGAGGCAGGACCTTTTTTATTGAACTTCAGGAGAAAGCTATGAAAGCCAATGCCACTTTGCCGGTTGCCTGGGAACTGTTGGAGAAGTACTCGATGGATAATTTTTATGATGAGATGGTCGAGGCCAACGGCCGGATCAGACCCTGTTATGAACATTTGACCAATCGGATGAGCGGGTTGGGATTTGAGGAAGTTGTCGGGCGCCAGCATGCGGCGGACCGGGCTTTTGTATCCATGGGCATTACATTTAATGTGTACCGTGACGGTGAAGGCCTGGAGAAGATTTTTCCTTTTGATATCATCCCCCGGATCATCCCTGTCAAGGAATGGGAGCAAATTGAGATCGGCTTAAAGCAGCGCATCACGGCGCTTAATTTATTCTTACAGGACATTTACGGTTCTCAAAAAATACTTAAAGACGGTGTCATTCCCTCCGAGGTCATATTTTCTTCCGTGGGTTATCTCAAGCAATGCGAAGGGCTGATGCCACCGCGTCATATCTGGACACATATCAGCGGTATTGATTTGATCAAACACAGCGACGGTATTAATTATGTGCTGGAAGATAATTTGCGCGTGCCTTCGGGGGTTTCCTATGTCTTGGGCAACAGGGATATCATGAAGCGCACCTTCCCTGAGATCTTTGAGCGTATGGACGTGCGGCCGGTCATGGATTATCCCCTGCGTTTGCTTGAAATGCTGGAACATCTCTCGATCCGGGAAAAACCTACGGTGGTTGTCCTGACACCGGGCATCTTTAATTCCGCCTATTTTGAGCATTCTTTTTTGGCCCAGCAAATGGGCATTGAGCTAGTGGAAGGAAGAGACTTGATCGTTCAGGATAATTTTGTCTATATGCGTACCACCCAAGGATTAAAAAGAGTGGATGTGATCTACCGGCGGGTGGATGATACCTCTATCGATCCCGCCCATTTTAATCCTGACTCAGTTTTGGGAGTTCCGGGGATCTTTGATGTGTACCGTAAGGGCAACGTGGCCCTGGCCAACGCGCCCGGCACCGGTGTGGCGGATGATAAGGTGATCTATGCGTTTGTGCCTAAAATGATCAAATATTATTTGGGGGAAGACCCTATTTTACCCAATGTCCCTACGTATTTGTGTTGGGATCAAAAAGACAGGGAGTATGTCCTTGAAAATATCGGCAAAATGGTGGTCAAGGCCGCAGACCAAAGCGGCGGTTATGGGATGTTGATCGGCACGCAGGCAACCAAAAAAGAACAAGCCGCTTTCAAGGTCAAGATCCGCAATTTTCCCCGTGGGTATATCGCGCAGCCCACCATGGCCCTATCCAGGGTGCCCACAATCATTGATAAGCGTATCAAAGGAAGGCATGTGGACCTGCGGCCTTATGTTCTTTTTGGCAAGGACATCTATGTGATGCCTGGAGGCTTGACCCGGGTGGCCTTACGTCAAGGGTCGTTGGTTGTCAACTCTTCCCAGGGTGGGGGCAGCAAGGACACCTGGGTGCTTAGATGAGGAGTGTATGTTAAGCCGGGTCGCGGAATCAATCTGTTGGATGAATCGTTATATTGAGCGGGCGGAGAATTACGCCCGTTTCATTGAGGTAGACTTTAACCTGGCCATGGACTTGCCGCCCGGGACCATTGAAGAGCAATGGCGACCCCTTGTATTGACGACGGGGGATGAGGCGTTATTTCAGCAGTTGTACGGTGAATTTACCAAGAATAATGTAATCCGTTTTTTGGCTTTTGACCGGGACAATCCCAATTCCATCTGTTCCTGCCTGAGTGCGGCACGTGAGAACGCCCGTACGGTGCGCGAAGTCATTTCCAGCGAAATGTGGCTGCAGATCAATGAAATGTACCTGACCATTCGCCCTATGGTCTCCAAACAGAATCATTCTGAAAAATTCCTGATGGAATTTTTCCGTGACATCAAGCAGGGCAGTCATTTGTTCTCCGGTATCATGAATGCGACATTTTCCCGTAACGAAGGCTGGCATTTTGGTAACATGGGACGTTTCATGGAGCGTGCTGATAAAACCGACCGGATCCTTGACATGAAATACTATTATCTTCTGCCCACGGTTGATTATGTCGGGACACCACTGGATCTGTTACAATGGTCAGCTTTGCTTAAATCAGCAAGCGGCTTTGAGATGTACCGTCAGACCTTCGGCAAATTAGACGTGGCCAATATCGTTCGATTTTTGATTCTCGATAGGAATTTTCCACGGGCCGTGCGCCATTGCCTGATCGAAGCCGAGCAATCTTTGTGCGCCATTACCGGCGGGCAGACAGGGGCGTTTAAAACCAGGGCTGAAAAGGACATGGGCAAGCTCCGTGCCGAACTGGATTATACGGACGTTAAAGACATTTTTGAAATCGGCTTGCATGAATATCTGGACCAATTCCAGACCAAGCTCAACAATCTTGGTTTCACCATCGCTGAAACGTTCTTTACCGATGCTGTTGTTTAATCGTAGCATAAGAGATGAGAAGATATTATTTTCTCGAAACGGGACATTTATATTCCCTGTTTCTTGGTTTGCAGAAGTAATCTTAGATCGTAAGGGGAAAAATTTTTTGAATGAGTTTATTAACCCCGTATGCATCAATCCAAGGATTGCAAAGCAAGTAATAGGGAATATTCCTCGAATACTTTTGGCGAAAAATCCCTGAATGTTTCGAGAAAACAATATCTTCTCATCTCTTAACGCATGGATTATTAGCTAGGATGAAGAGTTGCTATATTATGTATGAGTGAATGGAGAATATTATAGAAAGGAAATGGGAATGACATTTTGTTTGGCGATGAAGGTCAAGGATGGGATTGTTGGGATTTCGGATACGCGGGTGACTAGCGGTAAGGAATGCATGACAGCGAAAAAGGTGACAGTGCGCAAAGGAAAGGATCGTCACGCGGTGTTTGTCATGACCTCCGGTTTGCGCTCATTGAGGGACAAGGCCATAACTTATTTCCATGAAGTCATTGAGGAAGAACAGCAGAGTTATGATAAGCTTTATAAGATGGTCAATGCCTTGGGTGAACAGGTCAAAAGGGTGGCCCGTGAAGACCGGGAATCATTGGAGGCCCATGGACTTTCCTTTAATCTGTATGCCCTGGTTGCCGGACAACTGGAGGCAGACAAGGAACCGATGCTGTATATGCTTTATCCGGAAGGAAATTGGGTGGAGGTGGGGGAAGGTTCACCCTATTTTATTATCGGCAATACCGGCCACGGCCGGCCCATGTTGGACAGGGTACTGCGCTATGAATCCAGTATGGAATTTGCGCTCAAGGTGGGGTTTTTGTCCTTTAACGCGACGAGAGTGAGTTCAAACGACGTTGAGTATCCCATCGATGTGGTTGTCTGTAAAAAGGACAGTTTTCATATCACCGAACAGCGTTTTGACCGTGATGATATGCACCGGTATTCGGTCTGGTGGCAGGAACGCATTGCTCAGTCCGTCCATGAAATGCCTGATGACTGGGTCACTACAGTTTTTAATAAAGAACAGCAAGCGCGAAGATAAAGTGATGATATTAAGAATCCGACACCTCACTACCTACAGCTATAATCACCCCGTCGTCTTAGAGCCACATTGCCTGCGCTTGACGCCAAGGGCGGATAGCTACAGTTCTTTGCTGGAGAGGCAATTAAACATTACGCCTGAACCATGCAGCGTCAGTCTGAGTGTTGAAAATGACGGATCCATGAGTCATTGGGTACGATTTAAGGGGGAAACTAGTTCTTTGACCGTTGAATCTAAGATGACGATCAGTCTGATACCTGACAAGAACCCGTTTTATTTTTTGATATACCCACCAAGCTGCCTTAAATTGCCCATGGCCTATCCCTCAGAGCTGTTGGCGGAATTACGTCCATTCCTCATGGAGGATAACATCCCGCCTCCTGTTCAAGAGTTCGCCTTTGAAGTCCTGACAGAAGCCGGAGAGGAAACCATGAATTTCCTGGTGATGCTGGCCCAACGCATCAAGAGGGATTTTGTCTATGAGTTTAGGCAGCTGGGCGCCCCCCATCAAGCCGAAGATACGTTGAGTTCACGGCGAGGGTCCTGCCGGGACTTTGCGATTTTGTATATGGCAGTTGCTAGGGCCATGGGCTTGGCTGCACGCTTTGTCAGTGGTTATTATTTTGAGGAAAATCCAGATCTTCCAGATTTACATGCCTGGGTGGAAGTCTACATTCCGGCCGGCGGGTGGCGTGGAATTGACCCCAGTTTAGGTCTTGCCTGTTATGGCCATCATATTGCCCTGGCCAGCGGCGCATCTGCAGAGACAGTGGCCCCGATACGGGGTTTTTTCTTAAAAGGTCATGCAAAAACATTGGCAGCCATGCAGCTCGTATTAGAATATAAATATTCAGCGCTGGCTTCTTTAGCGTAAGAATTCAGCTGGCTTCGCGCAATTAAGGGCAGTACATTGGATGTCTTCTAGTGTTTGAACAGATAGGATTACAGCTTAGGCCGGAACTTTTGGAACATCCTGCGGCCCCAGGCATGACAATGGGGGCATTGGAGAGTATAATCTTTGTCCCCGCCGATCGAGGCAGTGATGTCGCTGTGCAGGTGTAAGTATTAGTTGAACAAATAGCACTTACAACTGCTCCAGTACAACCGCAAGTATAGGTGAAGTAATTATCGGTCACATTTAAGCTGAGAGCAGCGTTAATACTCGACAAATTTGCACCACCAGTGCCTCCGGCATAGCAATATTTCCCGTTTTTGAAATAAAAATTGTTTTGGCCGTAGTAGATAGTCGTCAGATTATTTAAGGCGGCAGTAGAAGCGCTCTGTTGGACATAGGTGGTATAATTGGGAAGGGCAATGGCCGCTACAATGCCTAGGATGAACAAAACAACAATGAGCTCGGTTAAAGTAAATCCATTTTTTGTGGACATATATCCTCCTTATTAGGTATAACATGATAGTCCTAAAAAATCAAAGGAATCTCTGAGGAAAATCTATGGTCGAAAAATTCTTTGGCCCTAAAGAAGCCAATCAAATCTTGCCTGAGGTTAGAAAAATAGTGCAGGAGGTCCTGTCTGTGGCCCAGGAAGCACGTAAGCTGATGACTCTTCCTGACCCTTTGAATGAACATCAAAACCGGCTGATTGGTTTAGACCAGCGCATTAAAACCTTGATGGGCCGCTTTGAAGATATCGGATGCTATTACAAGGATTGGAATTTCGAGATCGGCCTCGTTGATTTTCCAGCTATTATTCATGGCCAGGAGGCCTTGCTTTGCTGGCGTTCGGATGAGATACGGGTCGAGTGGTTCCATGGCTATGACGATGGTTACGCCGGCCGGCGAAAGGTCACCCGGGAACTCATTTTTTCATGAAAATCGCAAGATGTGACTGGTGCACGCAAGACCCCATTTATGTTCAATACCATGACAAGGAGTGGGGACGCCCTGTCCATGATGACCGTTTATTGTTTGAGTTTCTTATTTTGGAAGGGGCCCAGGCGGGGCTAAGCTGGCTTACCGTATTAAAAAAGAGAGAAAATTACCGCATAGCTTTTGACCATTTTGATGCCGCCAAGATGGCCCGTTATGATGCAAAAAAAGTGAAGCAGTTGCTCGGCAATGAAGGTATCATCCGTAACCGCCTTAAAATTGCTTCAGCGATTGCCAATGCCAAGGCTTTTTTAGCCGTCCAAAAGGAATTCGGCACTTTTGACAAATACATATGGCAGTTTGTGGAAGGAAAACCACAGAAGAACCATTTCTCCCATTATAAGAAATTACCCGCCCAAACACCCCTCTCGGATGCGATGAGCCAGGATTTAAAGAAGCGAGGATTTAATTTCGTAGGCTCAACGATCTGCTATGCCTTCATGCAGGCCGTAGGGATGGTGAACGACCATACTATGGATTGCTTTCGCTATCATTGACAATCTGGGCAAACGCTGTTTTAATACCTTTTCATTGATGGCCCAATCTAGCTTACCCCCAGCTTTCGAAGCAAGACTCAAGGACATTTTACCCGAAAGGCCGTCGTATCTTTTTGAGGGCAGGAGATACCAGTGCTTTCGGATCAATACGCTTAAGATCAGTATTGATGAGGCGCTCACACTGCTTCAACATCGTAAGATTGATTTCCAAAAGGTGGATTTTTGTCCGTATGCCATTATGGTTGAAAAACCAGCGGCCCAGGAAATTCTAAACTCAGACCTTGTCAATGACGGCCTTTTGTATGCTCAAGGGTTGGAAAGCATTTTGTCTGTAATGGTCCTGGATCCACGGCCTGGTGAGCGCGTATTGGACCTTTGCGCGGCTCCGGGAAGTAAAACCTCTCAGATAGCCATGCAGATGCAAAATAAGGGCTTCTTGAAGGCCAATGAGCCTGTCGGCCCGCGGCTTTACAGGTTGAAAGCTGTATTAAAGTTAACCGGGGCCCAGGCCCAGATTTCGTCCATCGATGGCCGCCGCTTGGGAAGCAGCGGGGCAGGCCGCCGCTTCGCAAACGGCAGAGAAGGGCATCTGCAGAAGCAAGAAGACCTTTTTGACCGGGTGTTGGTGGATGCACCGTGCAGTTGTGAGGGACGTTTCATCATCCATGAGCCAAAGAGTTTTGCTTACTGGAGCCTTCGTAAAATTAAGGAAATGTCCCATAAGCAAAAAGGGCTTTTACTTAATGCCAGCAGGCAGGTGCGCCCCGGCGGCACATTAGTGTACGCCACCTGCACGTATGCTCCTGAAGAAAATGAAGAAGTGGTCGATTGGTTTTTGCGGAAGACTGAGGGGCTTTTTAGCCTTGCGCCGGTACACATTGAGGGAGTTGCGACCTACCCCTGTTTGACGCATTGGCAGAAACAGACCTATGATAGCCGCCTTAAGGATGCCATGCGCCTATGGCCGACTGAGACGATGGAAGGTTTTTTTATTGCTAAATTCATAAATTCTAACTATAAATGATTATATGTATATGAGGTTTATCCTAGTATTTCTTTTGTTTTTCACCTGGGTCCCTGGTCTTCAGGCCCAAAATAATCATCCGGATGTGATCACGTTGGAAGCTAATGTGGCGCAGATCATTCTAAACGCAGAGCATCACAATGGGGTTGATTGGGGGGCCATTGTCTCGGATTTTCACACCTCTCCTTTGAAGAATCCCAATGATCCTAATTGGAATGATAACAAATACCGCTTAAGCTTTGGCACCGTTTCCCAGGATGATTACGCGGTCTTGCTGGATGCCCTGGATACGGTCGGGAAGATGAGCCAGTTTCAGCAAGCGCCTATTAAAGTCACCGTGGGCACGGCGGCAAGTGTTAATTTTGAGAATCTCAACATCCATTTAGATTTTTACCTTTCGCGTTTAAAGTCAGGGGATCTTTCTTTACGCATTGGCCCTCATTTTGCCGTGGCCGCGACGGAATTCTTTGATGGGCAGAAGATCCCTTCCTCTGTCATTTTAGAGTCGGAAACAAAAATGTTGATTGCCGATAACACCACGATTGTCATTGGCGGATTTATGAAGGAAGAAGAAATCACCCGGACACGCAAGTTTCCCTTACTGGGGGATATTCCCATTGTTGGCCTGGTCTTTCGCAACCAAGGCCGTTTGATGCAAAAAACGGAAACAGTCATTTTTCTGACCGTGCGTTCCAATGCTGTTGATGCCCCTGAGAATGATGAATAATGATATTTAGAATTTTTATTTATATTTTAATGGTCCTTTGTCTTCATGGATGCGGAGGCAGGCCGGTTGTCATGCCTAACCCACCGGTTGGCATTCCCTTACAGGACCTCTGTGACCGTTACCATGTGACCTGGCAGTGGGATGGTGTCACCCAGGTGGTCTTGATGGAGTATCGGGGCAATATTTCAAAGGCCCTGGTGGGAAGTTCGACGGTCCTTATTGGCCAAAAGCAAATCAATTTGAGCGCTCCTTTGCGTCGGGAGCACAGCACGATTTATGTTCCGGAAGATTTTGAAGTCAAGGTCTTGGCCCCCTTTGGACTGCCGGTGGCTGGACTGCCCCCGGTGGAAAGCTCCTCACGTGTCCATGTCATTGTCATTGATGCCGGGCATGGCGGCAAGGACCGGGGGACCATGTCTCCCTACGGAGGAGTTGATGAAAAACAGATTGTCCTGGATGTGGCTAAACGCCTTCGCGGACTTCTCGAAGATGCCGGCATCAAGGTCATCATGACCAGGGACACTGATGATTTTATATCTTTGCCTGAACGCACCATCATCGCTGCCCGGAGTGGCGCGGATCTTTTTGTCAGCGTGCATGTCAACTCGAATCCGGACCATGCCGTGAACGGTTTCCTGGTTTATTATCTTGATACCATCGGCAGAAAAGATGTGAACGAACCGCAGAGAAAAGAAAATGAACACACGTTTCTTAAATCGCTGAGCGCGGAGGATTCCACGACCGTTCAATCGATTGTGACGGACATGATGGCTAACTTCAAGACCGGGCAGTCACAGAAACTGGCGAAGACCATTGTCAGGGCCGCGCGCAAGGAGCCTGGTGTCAAGGTGCGCGGGGACGGCATCCGGATTTGCCGTTTTTTTGTGGTCCGCAATACATTAATCCCGGCGGTGCTGGTTGAAACCGGTTTTTTATCCAATCACGTAGAACATAATAAACTGGTTTCTTCGCTTTACCGCCAGAAGATCGCGGAGATTATTGCGCGGGGTGTATTGAATTATGCCAATGACTGATCATTCCAGTGACGCCATAGGGGTTTTTGATTCCGGTTTAGGGGGCTTGACGGTGGTCAAAGAACTTATCCATCATCTGCCTAATGAAAGAATAGTTTATTTTGGCGATACCGCCCGGGTCCCTTACGGCACTAAATCCAGTGAGACGATCATCCGTTATTCACGCGAAATCGTGAAGACCTTGCTGAAATATAAAGTCAAGATGGTCGTGGTCGCCTGCAACACGGCGTCCTCCCTGGCCTTGGAGGTCTTAAAGAAGGAATTCAAGGTGCCTATTTTGGGCGTGATCGAGCCGGGGGCCCGCAAGGCCGTTGAGGTCACCCGCAATAAAAAGGTCGGTATCATCGCCACATCCTCGACGGTCAAGAGTGGCAAATATGCCCAAAAGATTGTACAATTGAATAAAAATATTGTGGTCACCAGCCTGCCCTGTCCCTTATTTGTGCCTTTAGTTGAAGAGGGTTGGTTTGAGCATGCGGTCACCTACCAGGTAGCAGAAGAATATCTAGGTGCTATGAAAAAGAACAAGATTGATACCCTCATCCTTGGATGCACGCATTATCCCTTGCTGAAAGGGGTGTTACATAATGTCATGGGACCGGGTGTGCAATTGGTTGATTCCGCCCAAGAGGTGGCCATGCAGGTCAAGGCCCTATTGACCAGGACCAAGCTTTTACGCAGGCGCCTGGGGCCCTGCCAGCACACTTTTATTGTCAGTGATGAACCAAAACAATTTCAACGCCTGGCCCTGCGCTTTTTAGGCGGGGGCGTCAAAAATGTCAGGAGACATGTTTATGTTTGAAGTATCCGTCTGTGACCATATTGCCTCCGCGCACCAATTGCATGGTTATGATGGACCCTGCAAGGACATGCATGGACATACCTGGAAGGTGGAGATGGTCGTCTGCGGCGAGATGTTAAATGAGGTAGGCTTGCTGGCTGATTTTAAAATCCTTAAAACTAAACTAAAACAAGTCTTGATGCCTTTAGATCATGTTGTGCTCAATAATTTGCCCGCGTTTAAGGACATCAATCCCACCACCGAGAATTTGGCCCGCCATATCTACCAGGCCCTCAAGCCCCAGTGCGCGCCTTTGAGGATCAAGCAGGTCCAGGTCTGGGAATCCGATACGGCGAGCGTTATTTATTATGAGTAAAAGAATTCTTACCGCGTCATTGCGAGGAACAAAGTGACGAAGCAATCTCTTAAAAAGGCTATTGTTTTATTATCCGGGGGACTTGATTCTTCCACTACCCTCTATTCCGCGCTTTCTCAAGGGCATGACTGCTATTGCCTGGTATTTGATTACGGCCAGAAACATAAAAAAGAAATATCCCAAGCCCGAGCGCTCGCCAAACGGGCGGCTTGTAAGAATGTGGTGGTTAAAATAAGCCTGCCCTGGAAAGGTTCGGCCCTTTTAGACAAGAAGATTTCCGTACCGAGCGGCAGGCCATTGGACACCCTAGGCATTCCTGTGACCTATGTGCCGGCGAGAAATATCATTTTTTTAAGTTTCGCAGCTTCCTATGCTGAAGCGATCGGCGCCAAGACAATCTTTATCGGTGCCAATGCCGTGGATTATTCAGGCTATCCGGATTGCCGCCCGGAATTTATCCGTTCCTTCCAGGCCATGTTGGCGCGCGGACTTAAGACGTCCGTTGAGGGCAAAACCATTAAGGTGGTCACGCCGCTCATTCATTTAAGCAAGGCGCAGATCGTAAAACTGGCCGTAAAACTCAAAGTGCCCTTGCAGTTGACATGGTCCTGCTATAACGGCGCCTCCAAACCCTGCGGCGTCTGCGACAGCTGCCGTCTGCGCGCCCAAGGATTTGCTCAGGCAAAGGTACGAGACAGGGCGCTGTTCCCTATTAAAAAATATGAACGCTAAAATTTTAGAGATATTCCGCTCCATCCAGGGTGAGGGGAAGTATGCGGGGGTGCCGCAGGTGTTTGTGCGGTTTTTTGAGTGCAATATGCATTGTGTCTGGTGCGATACGCCGGCATCCATCGGGGATGGGAAACGTGAGTATCAAACCTTCAGCCTCGAGGAGACCCTGGCCCAGGTGAATGCTGCTTATGAGAACGCCCATTCGGTCAGTATTACCGGCGGCGAACCTCTGCTGCAGAAGGATTTTCTAAAGAGTTTTTGCCACGCCTTGCAGCTGCAAGGTAGACAAGTTTATTTGGACACCAACGGTACCTTGCCTGATGCCCTAAAGGCCATTATCAAGGATATTGATATCATCGCCATGGACATCAAATTGCCTTCGTCAACTCAGCAAAAATCATTTTGGAAGGAACATGCGGAATTCTTGAAAGTCGCCAAGGGTAAGGAAGTCTTTGTGAAGGTGGTCATTTCCTTAAATACGCACGTAGATGAGATCCTTAAAGCGGCCAGACTGGTGGAGGCCATTGACCCTGAGATATTATTTATCTTACAACCTAATTATTTGGATATGAAAAAGGGAGTCATTGAGCAGTGTGTCGGTCATCAAAAATCATGTGCAAAAATCCTTAAAGACGTTAGAATACTGCCTCAAGTTCATAAATATATGAAACTTAGATAAAGAAGATGAAGAAAATCAGCTCCTACGAAAACCGCCAGAAGGATATCCGCAAACTTAAGATGCCGGATATTGAAGTCTGGGAGAACCAATATTCCGACCGTGATTACGTCGTGGATTTGGACATTCCTGAATTTACCTGTATTTGCCCCAAGACAGCGTTGCCGGATTTTGCCACGATCAAGGTCACGTATAAACCCAATAAGCTGTGTCTGGAATTGAAATCTTTAAAATTGTATCTGGTCGAATACCGCCATATAGGCATTTTTCATGAGCATCTAGTCAATAAGCTGCTCGATGATATGGTCAAGGTCTGCCAACCCCGCTGGATGAAGGTGGAGGTTGTCATGAATCCACGCGGCGGTATTGGCACGACGGTGACTGCAGAATATAAGTAAAGGAGCTCATCAACATGAAACGACCCGACGGGCGTAAGCCCAACCAATTGCGTAAGATCAGCGTCACCAGGAATTACATGAAAAACGCCGAAGGCTCCTGCCTTATTGAATTCGGTGAAACCAAGGTCATTTGCACGGCTTCCGTGGAAGAAGGCGTGCCTCCATTCCTTAAAGGTTCAGGCAAAGGCTGGGTGACGGCGGAATACGGCATGTTGCCGCGCTCCTGCACCAGTCGTATCCGGCGTGAAAAGGCCTCTGGCCGCACCGAGGAGATCCAACGTCTGGTAGGCCGTAGTTTGCGCTCAGTTGTGGACATGGACCGGTTAGGCGAGCGCACCATCCGTGTCGATTGTGATGTGGTACAAGGGGATGGGGGAACAAGGACAGCCTCCATCACAGGAGGATTCATTGCCTTGGCAGATGCGATCCTTTGGATGAAGCAAAAGAAAATGATCGATAGCGTCCCCATCAAAGATTTTGTGGCTGCCATCAGTGTCGGTGTTTATCAAGGGGGCAATGTCCTGGATTTGAATTATATCGAGGACTCCAAGGCAGATGTGGATATGAATATCGTCATGATCGGTCGGGGCGAATTTGTAGAGGTGCAAGGCACGGGCGAGGGAGGCACTTTTTCTGAATCGCAGATGAAGGCGCTGCTCGTTTTGGCCCGCAAAGGCATTAAAGAACTATTGATCATTCAGAAGAAGTGTCTGCCTGCCTTTAAGGTCATCTCGTGAAGGAACTGATCGTCGCTTCTCGCAATAAGGGGAAGGTCCGTGAAATCAAAGAACTGTTAAGCAATCTGCCTTTTAAAGTTTCCTCTCTTTTAGATTATCCCCATATCCCTGAAATCATTGAAGATGGCAAGACTTACCGTGCCAATGCGCTAAAGAAAGCCCGTGAAGTAGCACTGGCAACGGGGAAAATATGCATGTCGGATGATTCCGGGATTGAGGTCAAAGCATTGGACAATGCTCCCGGCATTTATTCCGCCCGTTTTGCCGGGGAAGGCGCCAGCGAGAAGGCCCGGAATAAAAAATTATTTAAAATGCTAAAAGATGTCCCCATGTCCAAACGCCAGGCGCGTTATCGTTGTGTGATCGCCTTGGTCAATGCCAAGGGAGAGGAGCTTGGGTTTGTTCAAGGCACGTGCAGCGGATTTGTCACGACAAAAGACATTGGCACCAATGGGTTTGGATTTGATTCACTGTTTCTTTTGAAGCGCTACAACAAAACCTTTGGCCAACTTCCCCCTGAACTCAAAGCCAAAATTTCCCACCGTGCAAGAGCTCTAAAAAAATTCCGACGGCTATTAGATACTCTACTGTAGAAAATTCTTAAGCAGGCTGTTGAGAACTTGGGGGACGGATATTTTCTTGTTGTATTTGGGATTCTCGATTTTATCGTAAATATGGATATCCAGGGTCTTAAGCACGTCATTGGCAATGGCAGGGACGATCCCCGAGCTTAAGTCCACTGTCATATCTAAATCGCAGATCCTATCAAAATTAACCCAGCCCTTGCCTAACAGAACAATGGTGGGGCCTTTGAGCCTTAAATTATCCGTATTAATTTTCTGATTGGCAATAGTAAAGTTAGCTTCAACGTCGGTGATCATCACCTGGCCCAAATGCAGGGCATCATTAAGGATGCTGAGCAAACCTTTAAACAAATCAAATTCCGCCAGGAACCCATCCCTGATGGCCAAAGAACCACTGGCCCGTAAATTATCTTTGAAATTCGTGACCGTCCCATGGGCCAAAAAGGTCAGAAAGAATTTTCCGTTAATCTCTTCCATTTTAAGGGGCGAATCCATCTTCAACTGGTGTAAGTCTGTATTATCCACGTTAAGGCCAAGATCATAGGGCATGCCTTGGGCCGATAAATCCAGCGAACCTACGGCATGCATGATGCCACCATACAAATTTCCATCAAGAGTCAATTGATTGACCTTGCCTCGATTTTGAATGGCATTAATTTTCAAATCGATCAGTCTATAACCCATCAGGCGTATCACAGGGCTTGTGATAAGCGCATCAAGAGCATAGTCTTTCCAATTCAGTCCTTCACCTTTAATATGGGTGCTTACGCTAATAATGCCGGTTGGTGTTAAAGGTTCGATACCTTCGCGTTGCTGGGTGGGAAGGACCTTGACCAGGTCTTCTAATAGAACAGAGACATTACAGTTGATATCCAAGAGGGGTGCTTGGTCTCCACGCAGGGTGATGCTTCCTTTGCTGTCAAAAGATGACTTCAAGTATCTTCCAGTGATGGCATTGAAGGTGATGAAATCATTGTTCTTGGTGACGTCCGCTGAAAGCTCAAGACCTGGCCCATCAAGGGTGGTGAGGATTTGGGGATGTTTGAAATCCTTTAAATTTCCCGACAGCGTGTATTTTTGGCCCTGGTAGATGGCTGAAAAATCCCGCCACTTAAGTGAGTCCGGGGTTGCCTCAAGGATACCGGTGATGTTTTTTATTTTTTGATGAAATTTACTGCTGGAGACACCCACATTCTTGACGGTGGCCACCGCCAGGATATTGGCCTTCAAAGGTTCTTTGGCCAGGCCCTTAAATTGGACCTTGACCATACTGGTCCCATCAAAACTTAAGCCGTATGGATCGATGATTTGAGGGGCCATGTTTTTCAATTGGTCTAAATTGACTTCATCAGCTTCAGCGATGATATTAAGAAACGGATTGTCGAAATTCTCGACCGTTCCATCGATGCGCACATTGGTGCCAAGGACATTCACGCTAAGCGCGTTAATAGTGGCTTTATTGTTTTGGAAATCCACATCCAATTCCACGTTATCCAGTGTCCCTACCGGTGAGAATCCATGGAGACGGCCTCCGGAGAGGGTCATTGACCCTTTATAGGTGGCAAGCTTCGGGTCGCTCAAGGGCATTTCCAAGTTTAATTCCAATTGCGGGTCAGCCTCAATGGTTTTGTGATGGTCCAAAACAAGTTTAGTGGTGGTGGCATTCAATGTCGTCGATACGTGCATCAAACTGTCGTCCAAGCTGAAGAGCAATTTGTCTGTTTTGACGGTGGAGGCAGAGACCGATAAATTTTTTCCCAGCTTTAGACTCATATCCTCCATGGATAAGTTTGCATTCAGGGAAACGTTCTTTTGATCCAGGATGTTTAATCGAGTGTCTTGGAGGATGACCTGACGGCTGGCAATGCTTTTACCATTACCGCTGGTTGAAAAATGGTCCGCCTGAAGGTCCCCTTCAAGGGCAATATCATTTTCATTCTTCATGAGCACGTGCCCGTTCTTAACGATGAAATCACCCTGGAGCTGTTGATCTGGCCACTGCACAAAGAGACCTTGGGCGTTCATGTATCCAACGGATTGAATCCCGTCTTTGTTTTTATTAATTTTGATATTATCCAAGGCCAAATTATCTACCTGTACCTGACGGTCTTTTAAACGCACAAAAATATTCTGTGCGTCAAGAGAGCCGCTAAAGTTCATCTCCGTCGGGGACAGCTCAAAATCACTGACCCTTGCCTGCACACTGCCGCCAGCGGAAAGTCCGGGGACCTTGGTTTGGATATGGCTTAAGAGCATTTGGCCCCGCGCCACGATATCACCCTGCCGGTATTGCGCATCCAATCCACGAATGTCGATATCGCCTTTGAAGGATTCCTCACGGCTCACCAGGTCTAAGTTTTTCATGAGGATATTGCCCTGGGCCGATGTCTTGTCTTGGGTATAATCAATATTCAAATTGATTTCTTGGATGATGCCGCTGTTGAGCGTGATATCCGGAAAATTAATCAGAGACAGATAGGAGGCCGTGTCAATATTCTTAAGATGGATCTGGGCCTGCGTGTTTTGAGTGATGGGTTGATAGTAGACAGTTGCTCCGACAAACCCACCTTTGCGGGGGATGTCGGCCGTAAAATCATAGTTGATCCCTTGATACGAAAGAGAGAGTTTTAAATTAATGTTATCAAAGAATTCACTCCACGGTTGCGGGGTGGAATGATCTTCGAAGAGAAATTTTCCGTCACTGATGGTCAGGCCGCCCCAGGCGATCTGAAAAGAGGGCGCTTTGTCCGTTGTTACAGGGCCAACGGCAGCAGGTGTCGCAGCGGGCGAGGAGAACATATCACTAAAGTTCCAGGTATTATCTGTCTTGCGTATCAAATGCACAGAGGGAGAATGAACGTTGATAAAGGGAATGCTGATCCTGTAATGCTTAAGCCCGGGGAAGAAAATGATACCGAAGGAGACCTGCTCAGCCTGGGCAAAAACAACATCATCGGAATCTTTTTCATAGACTTTAACTCTATCAATAATAAAGCCCCTGACCCAATTGAAATGAATGGAGCCGATTTCCACTTTACGTTTCAGGGTCTCTTCAATGCGTTCAATGGCGATTTTCTTGATTAACCGGGGAAATATGACGCGGTTGAGATAAAAAGTCAGCGCTGTCAAAAAGAAAAGCGCAGCAAATAGAATGAGAAGCACTTTTTTAAAGTTCATACGTTCCTAAAAGCTGGTAGTGGTAGAAGTTACAGAGCTTTTTATTATACACTGCTTATTCTTGTTTTCAATGGCCCTTGCGTTTGCAAGAGTTGCAATCAGAAAAGCAGATTCGGTTTGAATTATGGAGGAAGAATTCGAGTTTCAGAAAAAAATCTTTTAATCACCAAAAGTTGCAGATACAATGAAATCTACCATTTCTGTGCACATATTGTCTGAATAGATTGAGAAGTAGAATAAATATTTATTCCATTAATTAATTTTATGCTTTCTTGTCGGATGACAACCATCTCCCAGGTAGCAAAAAATTCCTCGCACGGATCAAGCCAATGTGATCCTTGCCAAGAATTTCTTCGTCATTTATCTTTCAATTTATTTTTACTTATTCTCTTTTTTATCTCTCAACCCGCCTGGTCCTCCTGCGGCTTCGGCTCGTCCATTGCCGGCGGCAAATGCCAGGGGTTCATAACATCTGGTGCATCATGGACTGCCCCCTCTGATTGGAGCTCTACAGGGGCCACTATTGAATGTGTGGGGGAAGGCGGAAGTGGAGGGGACCCAGCGTCCACCACCTATGGCACAGGAGGGGGGCAAGGGGGTGGATACGGAAAAGTAACAAGCCCTACAAACATAGTCGCAGGAAATTCGCTGACAATTCAAATCGGGGCCGGAGGTTCTTCGACGCCAACATTTTTTAAGGACAATACGTCTACAATTATTTGCCAGGGGGATTATGGGGACTCTGGTGCGCCAAATGGCGGCGCTGGTGGTGCAGGAGGTAATCATGCCCAATCAAACATTGGAGCGACCTTAACGCGTACGGGTGGAGTTGGAGGCAGCCAGACGACGACAGGTAATGGGGGCGCCGGTGGTGGTGGTGCCGGTGGGCCAAACGGTAATGGTGCTGCTGGAGGGACCAATAATAACCTTGCAAATAATGGAACTGGCGGCGGTGGTGCAAGTGGCGGCTCGGCAGGTGCAGCGCTCAGTGCTGGTGCGATTACGGGCAGCAGCGGAGGTAATAATTCTAATACGGCAGGCGCAGGGGCAGGGGGCGCTACCAACGGTGCTTCAGGAGGTAATGGAACTGCCTCTTCTCCATATGGTGGCGCAGGCGGCGGGGGTGGTCATAGTAGTACAGGAAACGGTGGTAATGGTGCCATTGGTGAAGAATGGAGCAATAGTTTTGGAACTGGCGGAGGCGGCGGCGGTGGGGCGCATTTTGGAGACGGAGGGACTGGGGGTTTGTACGGTGGTGGTGGTGGTGGTAGCGGTCCCACAGGTGACGCAATCAGTCAAGGCGCACCAGGTCTCATCGTCATTACCTATACCCCCGCAAGCCCAAGCTCTTCAAGAACACCTGTTTTAACAGTGACAGGGGGTTTGACAGTAACGGGTGGATTAACTGTTCAGTAGGAAGGTTATGCCTCTTTAATACTCCTATAACTTTCTCAACAATCTGTAAGTAGGTGTGTAGGTTTAATTCTTTTCAACCCTTTATTTTCCAGGTGCTCATTTCGCAAGCTAAACTCGCGAACGATCAAGATTTTATCCTATCGATTTTACTCCACTCCATTCTATAAGAGTTATTTTGATTTCAATGTAGGGTCGTGTTATACTAAACGGATTTTCATCGGGACTTTGAATTTATGGATATACAAAAAATCATCATTGCCATACAAAACGAACGTGTGTTAATCACGGATCATGCCGATGAGGAAGCTGAAGCTGACGGTCTTAAGATTGATGAAGTTTACTTTTCTGTTGAACATGGTAATGTAATCGAGAAATATACAGAGGATAAACCTTATCCAAGCTGTTTGATTTATGGTTTGACTTTTGCTGGTGATCCGATCCATAGTGTTTGGGCCTATAATCCCAAGTCACATTGGGCTATTTTAATTACCGTTTACCGGCCAGATCCTAAAAGATGGATTAACTGGCGTAGAAGGAGAAAAAAAATATGAAATCAATTCAACAGTGTCCAGTATGTTCAGGTGATTTAGCCAAAAAGAAGGTCGAAAAGTTACTGCGCGGGGGCTTTCATACAGCTGTAGTGAAAGTGAACGCTTATGTATGCCTTCATTGCGGGGAACATATTTATGAACAAAAGACGGTGCGGCGTTTTGAAGAAATCAGGAATAAATTGGAACGTCAACAAACGACAGGTTTTCACCTTTTAGGTAAATTATTCCAGGTGCGTGCTTAAAAGAATCAAGTTTTAACGGGGAGTAGCGCAGTTGGCTAGCGCGCTTGCTTTGGGAGCAAGAGGTCCCGGGTTCGAATCCCGGCTTCCCGATTTTTTAATTTATGTTTATCAAACGCGACCATACGAAGCTTATCTGTGACGTCGGGGAAATCACCGGCCTCTTTCATGATGCCCCCAGCATGGAAGAGTTTTTGCAAAAAATCACCGTCATGGTCA
>CAZKUL010000046.1:0-18798 GCA_964555945.1 uncultured Planctomycetales bacterium | reverse complement strand
ACCCATGCCGGCGCCAGTGGGGCGACAAACAATCCGACTGTGACGGTCGCCGGGGTCATGACGATCGCGGCGGGTGCTACGTATACAACCGGCACCGGGACCCTGACATTGTCTAATACCGGCACGCCTTTGGTCAAGACAGGCACATTGACAGCCTCCGCTAGTTCAACTGTTTTATATACAGGTAATGGGGCCACAGCCACAGCTGCCACTTATTATAATTTGCAACTCGAACCATCAAGCAGCTCAGACCAGGTTTTGAGCAGCGGCACATTTACCGTGAGCAATAATCTGACCATCGGAGATGGCACCAATGCCGGTGCCAGTGGAGTGGCAAATAATCCTACGGTTACGGTTGCCGGGATTATGACGATTGCGGCCAATGCCACCTATACGACCGGAACAGGAACTCTGACATTATCCAATACAGGTACGCCTTTGGTAGTCACCGGCACGTTTACGGCATCCACCAGTTCGACAGTTAAGTATTCGGGTAACGGGGCCACGGCCACTGCCGGTACATACTATAATTTACAACTTGAACCTTCAGTTGCCACAGCCCAGGTTTTGGCTAGCGGAACGTTCACGGTGAATGGTGCCTTGACCATCGGAGACGGTACCCATGCCGGAGCTAGCGGAGCGACGAACAATCCGACCGTGACGGTCGCCGGGATCATGACGATCGCGGCGAGTGCCACTTATACGACTGGCACCGGGACCCTTACCTTATCCAATACCGGCACACCTTTAGTCAAGACAGGCACATTTACAGCTTCCGCTAGTTCGACGGTCTTGTACACTGGAAACGGGGCCACGACCACGGCCGCCACTTATTATAATTTACAACTTGAACCTTCAGGGGTCACAGCCCAGATATTGGCTACCGGCACGACCACGGTGAGTAATAATTTGACGGTTGGAGACGGCACTAATGCCGGCGCCAGTGGAGTGGCGCACAATCCGACCGTGACGTTGGCTGGTATCATGACGATTGCGGCCAATGCCACCTATACGACTGGCACCGGCACTTTGACATTATCTAATACGGGTACGCCATTGGTAGTCACGGGTACATTTACCGCATCTGCCAACTCGACAGTCAAGTACTCAGGCAACGGGGCCACGGCCACCGCTGCCACTTATTATAATTTACAACTTGAACCTTCAAGCAGCACAGATCAGGTTCTAAGCAGTGGAACATTCACGGTGAGTGGTGCCTGGACCATCGGAGACGGCACTAATGCCGGCGCCAGCGGTGCGACAAACAATCCGACCGTGACGGTCGCCGGGGTCATGACGATTGCGGCGGGTGCTACGTATACGACCGGCACCGGGACCCTTACCTTGTCCAATACCGGCACGCCTTTGGTCAAGACAGGCACATTTACAGCTTCCACAAGCTCGACGGTACTGTACACGGGCAACGGTGCCACGACCACGGCTGCCACTTATTATAATTTGCAACTTGAACCTTCAGGAGTTACCGCCCAGGTTTTTGCCGCCGGAACATACACAGTGAACAATAATTTGACTATCGGAGACGGCACCCATGCCGGTGCCAGTGGATTGGCCCACAATCCAACTGTAACGGTGGCTGGTGTCATAACAATTGCGGCGAATGCCATATACACAACCGGCACCGGGACCCTTACGTTGTCCAATACTGGCACGCCTTTGGTTGTCACCGGCACGTTAACCGCGACTGCTAACTCGACAGTCAAGTACACAGGCAATGGGGCCACAGCTACTGCTGCCACTTATTATAATTTACAATTGGAACCTTCAAGCAGCTCAGCCCAGGTTTTAAGTAGTGGAACATTCACAGTGAGCGGTGCCTTGACTATCGGAGACAGTACAAATGCCGGAGTCGACGGTTCGATAAACAATCCAACCATAAGTGTTGCTGGGGTCATGACAATTGCCGTCAATGCCGCCTATACGACCGGCACTGGGACACTGACATTGTCTAATACCGGCACGCCTTTGGTCAAGACAGGCACATTTACAGCTTCCACTAATTCAACAATCCTGTACACGGGCAATGGAGCCACAACCACTGCTACCACTTATTATAACTTACAACTCGAACCCTCAGGAGCTACCGCCCAGGTTTTTGCCAGTGGTACGTATACAGTAAACAATAATTTGACTATCGGAGACGGCACCCATGCCGGTGCCAGTGGATTGGCCCACAATCCGACTGTAACAGTGGCCGGTGTCCTGACGGTTGCAGCGGGTGCCACGTATACAACCGGCACAGGGACTCTTACACTATCCAATACCGGCACACCTTTGGTCAAGACAGGTACATTTACAGCAACAGGCAGTTCAACTGTATTCTACACCGGTAATGGAGCCACAATCACGGCTGCCGCTTACTATAACTTGAAACTTGAACCTTCGGGTAGTACAGATCAAGTTTTGGGTAGTGGCACATTCACCGCAAATAATGTGACCATCGGAGACGGCACTGATGCCGGCGCCAGTGGGGTAGCAAACAATCCGACATTGACGATTACGAACATGACGATTGCCGCCAATGCAACGTATACCACGGGCACAGGGACGCTCACCTTGAATAATCTAGGTGCGTGTTTGTTTATTACTGGGACATTTACCGCCTCTGCCAATTCGACAGTCAAGTACTCGGGCAACGGGGCCACCGCCACAGCCGCCACCTACTATAATTTACAGCTTGAACCTTCGTCGGGTGTCACAGCCCAGGTTTTGGGTAGCGGCACATTTACTGTAAATAATAATCTAACCATCGGAGACGGCGTCCATGCCGGGGCCAGTGGAGCGACAAATAATCCGACCGTGAGCGTAGACGGGATCATGACGATTGCCGCCAATGCCACGTATACCACCGGCACCGGGACCCTCACGCTATCCAATACCGGCACACCTTTGGTCAAGACAGGCACATTTACAGCCTCCACCAGTTCGACTGTTTTGTATACGGGTAATGGGGCCACCGTCACAGCTGCCACTTATTATAATCTTGAACTTGAACCTTCAAGCAGCACAGACCAGGTTTTGAGCAGCGGCACATTTACCGTAAACAATGCCTTGACCATCGGAGACGGCACTCATGTTGGTGCCAGTGGTACTGCCAACAACCCGACGGTGAATGTGACAGGAGCCATGACAGTTGCTAACGGTGCCACCTATACGACCGGCAACGGGACGCAGACCCTGTCCGCTGTGACTATTAACAATGGGGGAACTTTGGATGCCACCGGGACGCCTAGCATTAATGTGGCTGGTAACTGGACAAACAATGGGACATATACTGCTGGTAACGAAACCGTGACTTTTAATGGGAGCAGTCCTCAGACGGTTGCGGCCAATAGCGGTACGTTTTATAACGTGGCCGTGACCAACACAGCGGGCGTGACATTCAGTCAGGCATTTGCCGCGACGAATTTTACGGACACCGCGCCGTCTTCGAGCTTGACCTTCGCCTCGGGAACGACGTACACCATCAATGGGACACTCACGCTTACCGACCGGATCGGCAAGCGGTTTGGTCAGTCTTAATGCCCCTGGTTCTTTCAACTTGGACGTTACAGGAGGCTCCCCGCTGGTAAACTATGTGAATGTGGAGAATTCGGATGCTTCGGGTGATGTTATCACCGCGAATTGTTCAACGAATAGCGGGGGAAATTCAAATTGGGTTTTTACGTCCTGGGTTTTAACGTCAAATGCTTGTTCCGGCAATACCGGTGTCTCTCTGGGAATAGACTTTTAGTAAAATAGAAAGACAGGGCCCTATTTTTTTCTGCCTGTCAAGAATCGAAGTCTCGCAGATAAGAATCCCCAGAAGAACTTATTTTGTCCCAACAATGTACCGATGATGATGAGTCCAATGTAATACGCGGGCGGGATGAGGGGGATATAAAGGAGTATTTTAATCCACAACGGTGTTTTGGCTGTAATGCCCACCAAATGGAAAATAAGCTTGCGCACAGGCATGATAAACATACCTGCCAGGGAGAAAGAGAGCATGATCATCCAAAAATCCCAATTACTCTTGATCTGCCATTTAGTTTTTAGGCGTTCGATCCATTTCATTTGGGGGGAGCTAGCGGGGTCTTCTTTTGAGTGATGACAGGCAGCTCTTTGGACTTCGTAGCGTTGAGTTCGGTATAGCTTTTATATTTCTCAGGAAGGTCCGAATCAGCATAAATGGCCTGGACAGGGAATTCGGGAATGCAGGCGCCGCAATCAATGCAGACTTCCGGATCAATGGTGAGCATCTCTTTATCTTCATGAAAGCAATCCACGGGGCATACAGTCACACAGTCAGTGTATTTGCATTTGATACAAGGTTCAGTCACGATATGGGCCATATAATCTCCTGATTAATGTAGTATCATTACGAGAAGCAAAGCGACGAAACAATCTCATATGAGATTGCTTCGCCCTTTGGGCTCGCAATGACGGTAAACATTTTCAATATATCAAATCAATGAACGGGCGTCAACACCGGAATATTTTGATTTGGTGTGCGGACGCGGATGGTGCGTTTTAGAAATTTAGTTGTAGAGACGCCATTAATGGCGTCTCTACGGACGACTCTAGACATTTTTTCGCTAAAATAATGCACAAAGGCCTTAAACCCGTGCAATTTTCTTAAGAAATCACCGACGGAGTTGATGGAAATAAACATGTTCCAAATCTGTTTGGGCCTTAAATAAAATTCCTTAAGGCCGATGTCGATGTGCTCATCAATGTCTTTATGAGAAAATTGGGGATAAGACAGCAGCGTGCGTTGTTCACCGCATTCGGTCAGCCAATCTTTCCAGTCCTTGGCTAAAATATAATTATTTTCCTTGGCCCACTTATACAAGGAGGTGCCGGGGTAAGAGGCGACACCAGTGATTTGTATCGTATCAAGCGGCATGGATTTGGCAAAATCAATTGTTTTACGTGCACTTTCCTTGGTCTCGCCAGGGGCGCCAATCATAAAACAGCCATGGATAGTAAAGCCGAGGCGATGGGCTTCTTTGGAATATTCACGGGCCATGTCAACCGAAACGCCGCCTTTACGGATGACGCGCAAGTTTTCATCGGTGCCAAATTCAAAGCCTGTCATCAGCATACGACAGCCGGATTCGCGCATCAAAGGCAGGAGACTTAAATCCGTATTAACACGCATGTTGCACGACCAGCTGATCTTCTTATTGATTCCCTTGGCAATGATTAGATTGCAAACATCAATAACATGTTGGCGTTCCGCGGCAAAAGTGTCTGTCTCAAACATGATCTCGCGGATTTGCGGATGGAGTTTAAGGTCATGTTCCATCTCAGCGACAACAAGCTCAGCGCTGCGATTGCGCAGTTTATAGCCATACATGAGCTGCGGATCGCGGCAAAAGGTGCAGGCATTATTACAGCCGCGGCCGGTGATCAAGGTCAAAAACGGGAATTTCTTGCCGCCGTCAGGATACCATTCCGGCTGGATCAATTGCCAGGCAGGGAAGGGCAGTTCGTTGACATCCACTTCCGGACGGGCCATATTTTTAACAACTTTTCCGTCCTTGATCCAGCAAAGACCTGGGTTTTTATCGTCGGCAATACCGTTGGCCAAATCACGTAAGGTATAATCGTATTCACGGGGTAAAATATAATCCACAACCCCGCGACCTATTTCAAATGTATTATCGATTTCAGCCGTGGCATGTTGGCCCACAAAAACGACCTTGCATTTGGCCTTATTTTTGATGATTTGAGCTTGTTCAATATCGGAATATATGGAAGGGGTGGTCACATGCATGACCAATAGGTCAGGTTTAAGAGCCACGGTTGTTTCAATGGACTCTTCCGCCGTAAAATTACGTGCCGCAGCCTCGACGAAATGGGTCTCATGTCCCGCGTCAATCAGCACTTGGGCCGCCGTCAACAAATACTCCGGATGGCGCTGCACACGCCCCCGCGACTTGGCCGCCCACCGCGCCACGCGTACGAAATTGTCTCCAAAGGAAGGATTGAGTATTACGACTTTCATATGTTTTTATAGTACAACTGACGTCCTTAACCTGCAATCATTATTTCAAATTTAATTACACTTCAATCCCTATAATTTAAACGATAAATTCGATTAAGATACAGATTGTTAAACAATTTCAATAAACGAATTTTCATCAATCAAGAATGTTTTTCCCTTTATTTGGTTATTCTTTCTGATATCAAAGAAATTATTAATTGCTAGAATGTATTTTGAAAATCGAGGAGGATGGATGCGAAATATCAGTATGCCGGAGAATTTTTTGGGTGGGAATTGTAAAGTGATAGAGAAATCATTGTCGTTAGTTAGAAGGATACGGTCTTCATGGTGGGCTATATGGGCAACTTTTTTATCATCACAACTGCGGGGAGCCAATTTGATATTATGGCCCTGTTTTTCTAAAAACCGAATAACATCCAAACGAAAATTTTCATCAGCGAGAAACTGCATGCGATTCAACCATATGACCTGCTTTAGCCATCGACGCAGCATAATGCAAAGCAGCTTCGATATGTTTCAAAGTCAGCTTGGGGTAGGCATTTTTTATTATATCTTGCGGGGATTCTTTATCAGCAAGCATTTCCAGCACCAGATAAACCATAATTCGCGTACCCTTAAAACACGGTTTTCCGTGACAGATATTTGGATCAGAAATGATATAATTGGATATGCTCATGTTCCGAGTATATCGTATTGCGACCCTTTGTCAAGTAGAAGTAAAAATATGAAATATGAAAAATATGAAAAAATATGAAATTTACGTACTTTTCCTTTATAAGCGCTTCGGATTTGTTATAATGACTCAATGATAAAAAAAGTCCTCAAAAGGTCCCATCTTACAAAATCCTCTAACATTAAAGAAGATCTAAAATATTGGTTAGGACGGCCCGCAGAAGACCGCCTTGCTGCTGTCGAAATCCTAAGAAAACAAATCTATGGAAATTCAGCAAGACTTCGAAGAGTTGCTCGCGTTATTCAACGCCCTTCACGTTAAATATATCATTGTAGGGGGCTATGCCCTGGCCTTTCAAAGAAATTTTTGTATTTTATTGTAGAGGTGCATTAAAATTATATAATGCTTTTACAATGAGAATATTGATATTTGGATTGCCAGGGTCAGGTAAAACGACCTTGGCCAAAGAACTAATTAAACACTTTCCTTGCCTTTATTTAAACGGGGACAAGGTAAGGGATTTGTTTGAAGACAAAGATTTTTCCAAAGAGGGCCGCCTCAGGCAAGCCCGGAGAATGAGGGTCCTGGCGGACATGGCGCCCAAGGCCATGGTCATTGCTGATTTTGTTTGTCCGACAAAGGAAACGAGGAAAATATTTGGTCCCCATCTGTCCATATGGTTGAACACTATCGAGGATTGCCGCTTTAAGAATACCAATAAGATATTTGAAATTCCAAAGAAAGCAAACTATATAATATCTACCAAAGATGTCCACAAGCATAGTCCTCTGATAATAAAAAGGCTGAAAGAAATGGCGCGTCATGAAAAGTAAACTCCATTTTATTTCCGGCCTGCCGCGTTCAGGGTCAACCATGTTGGCCGCGATCCTTAAACAGAACGCTGCCTTTGTGGCTGGCATGACAAGCCCTTTATCGACCTTGTTTGCTGCCATCGAGAATGCCACCAGCCAGCGTGTGGAGACCTCCGTCTTTGTGACCGATGAGCAACGGGAACTGTTGTTGCGCGGGCTTTTTTCCACCTATTACCATAAGGATTGGGACAAAAAAACCGTTTTTGATACCTCCCGCATGTGGTGTGCCAGGATGACCATCTTAAACAAATTATTTCCAGACGCGCGTTTCATTTGTTGCGTGCGCGAGCTGGCCTGGATCATGGACAGCTTTGAGCGTATCTTCAGGCGGAATGACCAAAAACCTTCCGGCATTTACGGGTACAATACCGGCACTGTATATTCACGCACAATGACCCTGGCCTCAAGCAGCGGGGTGGTGGGTTATGCGCTCGATGCTGTCAAGGAAGCTCTGGCCTCTGAACAGACCAACAAAATTTTATTGATCGATTACGAAGACATCTGCAAGGACCCAACGTCAGCCATGAAGCGCGTTTATGCTTTTATTGAGGAAGATTATTTTTCGCATGATTTTGACAAGGTGGAATACAGCGCCGGAGAGTTCGACCGAAATTTAGGCGCGCCGGGTTTGCATGAGGTCAAGGGGAGTATCCAGTGGCGGCCGCGCAAATCCATTTTGCCTGGGGATTTGTTTAATCGTTTTCAAAACGATAATTTTTGGAGGATCGTTGCATGACTACGATAATAGTCCTGCTGATTATTTTTTTGCTGACATTTGGCCTGTCGTTTAAAGCCGGCGCCCAGCAGGCAGGTGCTGATGCGAAAAATAACCCTCAAGCCCAGCAGCTGATTCAGGAAATCCAAAACCTGCGCCAGCAAAATCTTCCTGTTCGTCAACAAATAATGGGGGATGTCCAAAAACTTCGGGCCATGGGCATTAAATTAAATGGACCAAGCATTTCTAATGATCCTGTGGCCCAACAAATAAAACAGGAAATCCAGGCATTGCGCCAGCAGTTGCGTCCCAGCCATCAACAAATCATGGCTGATTTACAAAAACTCAGGGCAATGGGTGTTAACTATTCTTTGCAAAGGCAATAAATTATGACCATGGTTTTTCTTCATACCGTTGGAACAGCCAGTTATGTCATTCCCGCCGGAGTGACAAGTCTTACATCCATCCAGTGCATTGGCGGCGGTTCGAGTGACCATGGTTTTACAAAGGGTGGAGGTGGAGGCTCTTTTGCCAAAAAGAACAATCTTTCGGTAACAGCAGGTGCAGGCTATAGTTATAAGATAGGGGTAGGTGGAACACATGCAACCACGGCAGGGAACAGTTATTTTAAGAACACAGGTACCGTAAACGCGCCAGGTGGCGTTAATAATGGGAGTGGTGGCTCAGGGGGAACGGGCGATGTAAGCTATAATGGAGGTGCGGGGGGAGTGGGCGCGCCTGCGGGCGGAGGCGGAGGCGGCGGGGCAGGTGGGCCTTTTGCCGCGGGAGGGAAAGGCGGCAATGGTTTTCCGAAATCGGGTTCTATCTATTATGGTGGAGGCGGTGGTGCCGGAGACGGTGGTGATGGCGCCAATGCGACGAGCGCAGGTGGCGGGGCAGGAGGGACCTCTGCGCATGGTGGGGGCGCAGGAGGTGTGGGATCCTCTGTTTCTATACCTGGAGGGGATGGCTCCACGGGCACAGAATTCGATGCTTCTCATGGTACAGGAGGCGGTGGTGGAGGCTATGAGTATCGACATGGTATGCCAGGAAATGGTGTAAAATATGGCGGTGGGGGTGGTGGAAATAACGGTTATTCTAGTTATTATAGTACCGGCGGCCAGGGCATCGTTGTCCTGACCTTCACCGCCGGAGGCGGTGGAGGCGCAGGTTCAACCACAATTGATCTATTAAATAATGTAAGATTAAACAACGGTGCTTTAAATTAAAAGATGAATTCTCCTTCAGAAAAAAACAAAATTATTCAAGTCGATTTAGAAAAGCGCAATTTCTTCAAATACTCTTTGGCTGGCATCGCCATGCTGTTGATGAATCTTAGCGGTATCGAAAGGCTTGTTAAAACAATTGCCCTTGTGCCTGGGCCGGACAAAATCGGTCTTCTTTACAGCACGGCCACAGGGATAATTCTAAGAACGATAAACCCTGAACATCACGAACAGCACCACTTCACATGGCTGCAAAATAATTTGCCTGAAGGCACGACTTTACTGCTATTGGACAAACCTGACATCGGTGCGGATAACCGTAACTGTCCCAACCTTGATTATTTGATTCCTTATGTCAAAAAGCATAAAGCCATCGATTTATCTTTCGGCATGAATTGTAAAGTCGTGGATGGGCAAAACAAAGTTGTTGATGTTGTTTTGTGTTGTCCGGTGCTTTATCAGCAAAGGCTTGATAAGCAGGGACAAGGTTTGATGGTCATTCCTATTCAAAGGCCTGACATGAAAACAGATAAACAAATTTCTAAACCGATGCCAACCCCGCCAATCCCGCCGGTTTTGCCGCCTTGGCCCCTTCAATAAAATAAACTCCTTTCCGCCATCGAAACCCAAAGAATACACGGGTTGGGTTCCTTTTAGAGACATTTAGAGGGTAAAATATCAATGGGATACTTTTAAAAATCGGTTTGGACAGAATTCCAGAAGCCATCATTTGAAAATTGTCCTAAAGAAATCTATCTATTTATTTGAAAGAGTGTTCTTAGATAATATAATGCTAAAGAAATGAAAATAACTTCTTTTTTCTGTTTTCTTCGTTCCCAACCTGTTATTTCACATGTAAATAGACGAATTGTCTTCTTTTTATCTTTTCTATTTTTTGCAAGCTCCCAAGCCCATGCGACATATACTCCTTTTAATACCAGTATCGCGGGCAATATCGGTGTCGGCACCTCAACGCCCCAATCAAAATTTGTGGTTGTCGGTGGCAACGTGGGCATCGGCACATGGACAGCGGCCGGAGGAAATTTGGTTGTCAATGGCGGGGGCAATGTGGGGATAGGATCTGCATGGCCAGGGCAGGTGCTCGATGTTAACGGCACGGTTCGCATGACGGGTTTTAATTTAAATCTTGCTCCTTTAGCCGGCGGGAATGTGCTGGTCAGTAACAGCGTTGGTGTCGGCACCTGGATGCCGGTCAGCACTCTGGGCGCCGGTGGTGGTGCAGCGGCTGGAGGATTAAACGCTGTTGAGTATAATTCACCGGTTGGAACTTTTGCAGGAACTGAAAATATATTTTCTTTCAACGGGACAAATGTGGGCATAGGCACAACCAATGGGGCCGCGTTGCTGGATGTGCGCGGGACAGTGACTGCTTTAGCGTTTGATGTAACAGCTGCGGGTAATGTTGGGATAGGTACCAAAACCCCTCAAAGCAGCTTGGCCGTAAACGGCAATGTGGGCATCGGGACATGGACTGCGGCCAACCAATTATCCGTGGTAGGCAGTATGGGTATCGGATCGGCCAGTTATGCCAGCACAGCAGCACCATCTAATGGATTGATTGTAAGTGGTAACGTCGGGGTTGGGTCCTTGACACCCGGCCAATCGCTCGATGTGCAGGGGACTGTAAGAACTTTAGGGGGTCTTGTCAATGGGAACATGGGAATTGGGACTTCATTTATCAATGGTGCCGGTGAAAGCGCGTTGACGGTCATGAACGGGAATGTGGGCATTGGGACCTGGTTGCCGTCGGCAGCGTTAAGTGTTACCGGCTCTGGTTCTAATTATCTTGGCAGTAACGTTGGTATTGGTTCCTTGGCCCCAGGCACGGCATTGGATGTGAGTGGCACCACGCGCATGACAGGTTTTACCTTGTTAAATAACGGAGCAGGAAGTGGAAATGTCATGGTGAGTAATACCATAGGCCTGGGCACCTGGATGCCTGTGAGCACCTTGGGTGCAGGGTCGGGAACAGTCAACAGCAGTAGTGCGGCCAACCAGGTTGCCTATTATTCCGCAAGCGGTTCGACGACGGTCTCTGGCGCGGCCAACCTTATTTATGACGGGACCAATGTGGGCATCGGCACTTTGACAGCGGCGGGAGGGAACCTGATTGTCAACGGGGGAGGTAATGTCGGTCTTGGTACCGCTTGGCCCGGCCAGGTGCTGGACGTCAATGGTACAGTGCGCATGACAGGTTTTAATTTAAACCATGCTCCTTTAGCTGGGGGGAATGTGCTGGTCAGTAACAGCGTTGGTGTCGGCACCTGGATGCCGGTCAGCACTCTGGGCGCCGGTGGTGGTGCAGCGGCTGGAGGATTAAACGCTGTTGAGTATAATTCACCGGTTGGAACTTTTGCAGGAACTGAAAATATATTTTCTTTCAACGGGACAAATGTGGGCATAGGCACAACCAATGGGGCCGCGTTGCTGGATGTGCGCGGGACAATAACAATTTCAGCGTTCGAAGTGACGTCTGCTGGTAATGTCGGTATTGGCACCAAGACGCCTCAAGGCGGGTTGGTTGTGACCAATGGCAATGTGGGTATTGGTACGTGGGTGCCAGGTGCAAGTTTAATCGTTAATGGGAACGTGGGTATAGGAACGGTAATAGTGACTAATCCTATGGTTGTGGGCAATGGTTCTCTTTCAGTAACATCAACGGGTAATGTAGGAGTTGACACTATTAATCCAACAGATACTTTTGCTGTAGGGACAGGATTTTTAGTTAATTCAGGTGGTTCAATCACCACACCTAATATTAACATTTCGGGGGTTATACAAAATACCGGAGCGGGAGGTGCTGTAACAATATATTCTACCGCTGGGGCTGGAGTTGGCCTGGATAAAATAAATTTTGATGTCGGGAATGCGGGAGCGGTAAAAGCAATGGTTATCCAGGATGTGTCTGGGACAAATTCTAATGTCGGTATAGGTTCAACCGCACCTGCAGGGATGTTAGATGTGGAAGGCACGTTTAATGCCCCTATTATTTTTGCTGGAATTAGCGGTTACACACATAACGTAGGTATAGGGTCTTTGGCGCCTGGCCAGATGCTCGATGTGCAAGGCACTGTAAGAGACATCGGGGAGATTGTAAAGGGGAATATCGGCATTGGGACTTCCTTTGTCAATGGTGCTGGAGAGGGGGCTTTGACTATCATGAACGGCAATGTGGGCATCGGCACTTGGGTGCCAGGCGCGGCATTGGAGATCAATAATACAATTACCTTCCAAAGCGAATATTCCAACGGCAATTCCGGCAGCGGGACGGTCACCATCAATTGGAACAATGGCAATAAGCAGACCATGACCTTGACCGGTACCCCGACCATCAATTTTACAGCGCCTACCTCCGGGGTGGCGAATATGTTGTTGAAACTTGTCCAGGATGGTACAGGCAGCCGGACAGTGACATGGGGAACTGCCGCAGTCAAGTGGCCCGCAGGCACGGCGCCGACGCTTACAACTACTGCTGGCCAGGCGGATATCGTCACCTGTTATTACAATGGGACTGATTATTTTTGCACCTCAACCTTAAATTTTACGCCTTAATGAAATGATACGGCAAATATGACTTTAAAAAAGAGTCTTGGCGCATTAGTGGTCCTGGCATTGATGGGCTTGGGGACATTCTTCAATAGTTTGCACAATGGCTTTCTCATTGATGACCACGCGTTTTTTGAGGAGAAACTACAGAACATTAAATACCTGCCCTTGCATTTTCTTCCTGATAAAAACAGGGCCTTGCACATCGAAGGTGAATCTGCTGACCCCTTTTACCGGCCGCTGGCGACCATCATACCGATGCTTTCTTATTTGACCTTTAAGCAAAATGTGGTTGGGCACCATGCCCTTAACTTGGCCTTATTTATCTTGGCTGCATGGGGCATCTATTTGTTTTTGGTTTATTTAGGCTGCAATCAGCTCTGGGCTTATTTGGCGGCGTGGTTCTATCTGGTCCATCCAATCAACGGGGTGGCGGTCAATTACATCACGGCTTCCATTTTCCCAGTCCAGGTCATGCTCATGCTGTTAAGCCTTTATTTTCTTCTCCCTTCAAAACATGAGGGGAAAACAAAGTTGCCATTAGCTGTCTTTTTTTATTTGCTGGCCATGCTATGCCATGAAACCGCCATTATTTTACCAGTGTACGCTTTTGTCTTACTTGCTGTTTTTAGCCGGCAGGAAGATCTAAGTCAGCGCTTGGCGTATGCCTGGCAAAGGGTTTGGCCGCTATTTATTTTGCTCCTGTTTTATGTGATGGTGCATATGAAATACGCCTCGCTCAATAACAGCATCTTGACCAAAATAAGCTGGTACCATATGACCTTCGCGCAATATTTGGCCACATGGAGCATGCTTTTATGCTGGTATTTGTCGAGGTTGTTTTGGCCCAAGAATATCGTATTGATCATGGCCCACCAGCCGCTGAGCCATGGCCTGGGCATTTGGTTGTTGGCGTTGATGGTATTGGCGGCGTTGGGCGGGTATCTGTTATGGCATTACCGGCGGGATAAATTTATGCTTTTGGGATTGTCATGGTTCATCGTGGGTTTTGGGCCCTATACCCTGGCCTGTTTTTTTCAACCTATCCACGGGTTGATGATTGAGCCACACTGGTTTTTGTTTCCGGTCATCGGTTTTTTTATTTTTTTAAGCGGCGTATTGATGCGCTTTGAGCAAGGTCATCGACGCTGGATTGGCCGGTTGGCTATCATAATAATGGTGTTTGTCTGTGTCTATTTCAGCCGTTGGCAGAATTGGGTCTGGGGTGACGAGGTGCGTTATTGCCAATTTTGGCTTTATGAGTCTCCCAGTTTCATCGCGGTCAATGCGTATCTGGCCAAGGCCTATGAATTGCGCCATGATTTTGGAGAGGCGCGGTACCATTATAAATTGGCGCTTGGACGCGGGTATCAGGATTATATTTCCTACACCAATATGGGGCTCATGGACATGCAAGATGGCAAGTGGGACTCTGCCCAGGAAAATTTGCTTAAAGTGTTGGCCTTAGACCCTCACGCTTCGGTGGCGGTCAATGATCTAGGGGTGATTTATTTTAAAAAGGAAGAATACCCCAAGGCGTTGGCGTATTTTGAAAAGGCGCGCGATTTAAACCGTTACTTGCTTTTGCCGTATTTGGATATTTCGAAGACCGAGTTGAAGTTGGGTAATGTTCCTGCAGCCATCCAGGCATTGGAAGATGCTTTAAGTATAGTGCCTGATAATGATACGGCCTTGACGGATTTGATCCAAATTTATATCCAGCAAAAAGACAAGGACAAGATCATTGAGACCTCCCGGCGGATCGCGCGTTTAAGCAGCAACCCGTATTCATTGCGTAATGTGGGGATGTTCTTGCAGTTTTATGGGTTTCCTGCGGAAGGCCAGGAGGCGATCAACCATGCCCAACGCATTTTGGAGCAAGCCCGGCAATGATGAGACGGTCATTGATAACGGCAGTCCTAGTTCTCTTTATGGCCATGAACGCCCCGGCCCAGCAACCCATAGATGATTTACCCCAGGTTTTTGCAAGGATCAAACAACTTTCACCATCCAGTTTTAACAGGAATCAAAATCCGCCGCGAGTGACCTCATCGGCTGAAGTGGTGGTTTTCAAGACCACAGTCCCAGGGAAAAAAATGGGAAAACCCCCTTTTACCGTGATAACCCGTTTTTTTCGCCGTTCATTAACGATAGATAAAGATATGGAAATAAGTCAGGGACATGGCCGCGATGATACCGTCCACATGCGCATGGCACTGGATAATGAGGGGCGTGTTTTTGACCAGGCCTTCCTTAAATTTAATGGCATACCTGTGATGGTTTATGGCCGCGCAGAGGATACCTTCGTCTACATGCAATCAGCCGCCACCCATGAAGAAGTTGAACTCAAAGAATGGGTCTATGCGCGCCAGCCTAACTGCGCCCAAGGCACTTGCCTGCGTTGGGTCATGAAGGGCGAAGACTTTAACCGCAGGCTTGTCTTTGATAAAGATAAAAAGGGCGGGATGGAGATACAGCGGCAGATGGTAGTTGGTGGTGTTGATGCCAATGACTATCAAAAACAAAGACATGTGGTCCAGGCGGTCAAAGGAGCGTTAAAGAAAGTCAAACTCCATATTGCCGGAGAAGATGTCATAGGGAAAACTGAACCGGTCTATTACTGGACCAGGGAAGGCGTTCCCAAAATAGGATCCATGCGGCTTGTTGGCAACCAGGTCTTGGAGGTAATAATTAAGGAAAACCCTCAAGCGTATCCTTTAATGATCGACCCAGCCTTGTGCTGGGGCCAATGGCAGGGAGACCCAAACCTTGATCAGCCTTAAATCCATCCCTATTATGATACTTGGGTTTATGTTGGCTTTATACGCTCCGGTGTGGCTGGTGGATTATTTTTACCATGATGACCTATTGCTTTTTTTAAAGTCTTCGGGTTCTTGGTCAGGGTTTGCCGTTGCGGATAAAGTCATGGCGCATGGCCGCTTTGTGGCCGCGGGGCTGATTTCATGCGTTGGCTGGATGGTGCACACCCAGGCCAATTTAAAATGGCTGCGATTGGCCAATGTCTTGATGCTTGCGGTCTTCGGTTCCTTGCTAAGCAGGGCTTTTGCCAGGATTTTTAATAATGATTTTCGAGGTCTTTTAGCAGCCCTGGTCATATTGACATTACCGGCTTTTTCACTGATCACAACCTGGGCTTCGAATGCATTGATCCCCTTGACCTTGATTCTGGCATGGCTTGCGGCCCAAACGGCTGTTGAAGGACGGCCCTGACAGGGCGGAGTGTTATTATTTATTGCCCTATGCATTTATCAAAGCGCTGCCATGGTTTTTTGGCCTGCCGCATTTTTATGGATGTATGGCACCGGGGACATCAAAACCATGGGGAAGAATATTGGACTGGCCGCGGGCAGTGGCCTGGTTGCCTATGGTTTGCTTTTTGGATTGAGCAGTTTTTTTATCAACATTGAATTGCGCCAGGGAATGTATGGCCCGGTGATTGTCCCGTCTTTCTCCAAGTTGTTTTGGTTTGTAAAAGAACCGTTGGCCAATATGTTTAATGCCTGGAATCTAGGACCGGCGCCGCATGCTTTGAGATGGGGAATGATATGGCTTCTTTTGGGTGTCACCACGTTAAAGATGAAAAAAACAATAGGATGGTCCTTTCAAAAAGCGGTTGTCATAGCCACAGCCATGCCGGTGCTTTTGCTTTTAAGTTTTTTACCTAATCTTTGTGTGCGGGACCCCGTCCCTTTTTACCGCTGTTGTTTGGCTTTAACTTTAATGGTCTGGGGCCCCGTCCTGATTTTGCTGGGAAGACTGCCGTTTGCCTCTGTTATTTTGATCGGTCTTGTTGTTTATGGCGGCCTGCGCGGCCAGGCCCTGATCATGGAAAAAAGGGTCTTGCCAAGCATTGGAGAAACTGTGTATGCGCGCGCTGTGTTTTCGGCCCTGGATACGGGCCGTTACGACGGTCTTCAGATCGTCCGCCGGGATGGGAAAAAAGCTGCCCAAGCGTTGTATGATGAATGGGGGAAATTGACATTTGATTATTATCATAATGGATTTCCTTTTGCCGCTTTCGTCGCGAATAAGGCGGGAAACCATCATGTGTTACCTTATATTTCGAGCCAGGTGGCAGGTGGGCAGGTTGATTATTGCGTGGTCCAGGGGAACTCTGATAAACTACCCAATGGCCAAAAAACTTTTGCTGAAACCGGGGGCCGTGGATACATGCGCTTATTTTTGCCGCTGGTCAATACGCAGGCCATGACCTATTATTTTTATCAGGGATCGTTGTATTTCATTTTCCGTATCGGGCCGCCGCAACGATTGGGACAAAACATCTTATTGGACCTTAATGACCTATGAATTTTCTTGAACAAAAAAGGATAGTGGCTCTCGTATATCTTGTCATTGGACTGCTGGTTTTTGCCAATGGCCTGAAGGGCCCTTTTATGATCGATGACAGGGCCATCTTCGGCAATTGGCTCAAAGGGGCATCCCTTGCCTCGCAGTTTGTACCTTACCATGCTTTTTCCCCAGGACCAAGCCAGTCTAATGATTTGCAAGATACGTATTACCGCCCGCTGCACCACGCCAGCCTGATCATTTTTAACCGCCTCTTCGGTGAGAACTATATGGCTTATCATCTGGCCAACCTTTTTTTATTTATTACAGCGACATTTTTGATTTATTACCTGGTTGACTCGGTATTTTTGGCGCCGCAAGTTG
Source organism: uncultured Planctomycetales bacterium (assembly GCA_964555945.1). Lineage (GTDB taxonomy): Bacteria > Omnitrophota > Gorgyraeia > Zapsychrales > Fredricksoniimonadaceae > JABDGZ01. The sequence goes on along the minus strand of CAZKUL010000046.1, from coordinate 1,043 downwards.
GTTTTTGGTCGGGGTTGCTCTTTCTTGTCCATCCTATCAACAGTATTTTAGTCAATTACATCACGGCCAGCGCTTTTTCTTTTGAAGTGATTTTTATGCTGTTATCGTTGCTGTGTTTTATGCGGTTTGCGGATGGTCTTGGGAAATTTTACTTACCCTGTTCTTTGTTGATGTTTATGGTCAGCGTACTGTTTCATGAAAGTGCCATGCTGCTGCCGTTTTACCTGACAGCATTGCTGGCCACGGCCCGTGGGACAAGCTGGCCGGAGGCCTGGCGCCGCACTGCGAAGTTCTACTATGTCCTTGGCGCTTATTTTATTTTTAGGCTGTTTTACGCGAGTTTTGATGAAACGCTGTTTGTCAAATACAGCCGCTTTCATATGACAGTCTGGCAATACCTGGCTGGCTTCTGCAAGGTCCTGGGTTGGTATGTCAGCCATCTTTTTTACCCCAAAGGCATTGTGATCATCTGGTGCGTGCCGCTGGTGCAGAGCTTTGAAGCTTGGTGGATATTGCTTTTGATCGTGGCTATTGTGCTTGGGGGGGTGCTGACCTGGAATTTCCGTCACAGACCTTTGGCTTTACTCGGCCTGATTTGGTTTTGGATTGGCTTGATACCGTTGCCTTTGACCTGCCTTCTTCAACCCATGCACGGGATCATGGTTGAGCCGCACTGGTTTGTTTTTTCTTCGATTGGGTTTTTTATCTTTTTGGCTGACATCCTTGGGCGGACCAAAGAGGCAAAGCCATCCTATAAAAGTTTAAAGACCATCATTGCCATTTTTTTACTGATTTGCTGGGCACTCATGACCCGAGGCTATAACAGCTTATGGTCCGATGAAAAACGCTATTGCCGCTATTGGTTGTCCCAAGCGCCGTCTTTTAGCAGTGTGGCTTATTATTTGGGGATGGTTTATGAGCGTATCGACCATGATTTTCTTCAAGCGCGCCATTATTACCACTACGCACTTGACCGTCATTATCAACCGGTGGATACCTATAACGCATTGGCCCGGATGGCCATGCAGGAGAGAAATTGGCCC
>CAZKUL010000045.1:0-18938 GCA_964555945.1 uncultured Planctomycetales bacterium | reverse complement strand
GCTGTTTCATCTGACTCCACTCTTATAACTGATAAGACCTGAGGTATTGGGACAGGCCTTGCTCCTCGGCGGCTTTGAGTTGCTGCTTTTGGCTGTCGATGGCGCTCTGGTTGATGGTGCCGTCCTCAATGCTTTTTTGAAGGTCGTTGGAGGCGTCCACGTACCTTTGGATGACCTGGGTGATGTTAGCCACCTGGTCTTGGGACAAATTGAGATCGTGCTGCATTTTTAGGACGATGTCATTGGCGCTGGGCGGGGTTTGGGCGAAGGCGGGGATGGTGGTAATTAAAAGTATCAATAAACCGTAAATTAATTTCATTCTATGCCCCTCCCTGACCCTCCCCACGGAAGGGGAGGGAATAATTAAGAAAAAGCCCGTCAGATGTTGCGCTGACGGGCTTTTGTGTGACAATTCAAGACCGCGAATCAGCGGCTGTCTTTATGCTTTGAAAAACAGTCCTTGCAATAGACCGGACGGTCTTCTCTTGGCTTAAATGGGACTTCACATTCTTTTTTACAATCAGCGCATACAGCTTTGTGCATCTCGCGCGGTCCTCTATCATACCCACCACCTCTACTGCCTCCACCTTGAAATCCCATGTGTTCTCCTTTTTGATTGTTTCATTTAACTACTTCTTTTAAATACACGTTATGGAACCCCGTGAAAAAATTTGGGTAACAGTTTTTCGGGAGTAAGCCACATTTAGTGGCTTACTTGACCAGCACCAGCGGTCATGGCCCCAAAGACCTCTTCGAGGCTGCTGTGACATTTTGTATAGAATGATTGGCTCCTGAGATTTTTCCTCCAACTGACCAAGCTGGGATATCCAGAGAGGTCTACCGACGATAATTCGGCGGGATCCAGGACGGCCAGTAAATTGATGTCTGCCAGGGTCATGTCATTGCCAGCCAGATATTTATTGGCCTTTAATTGCTTGTCTAACATCGGCAGGTATTGACCCAGGAATTTCACCCCGTCATTCAAAGAGCGTTCGTCTTTCTCTGCATTGATCATTTTATACATCACGCGGTTAAACGTGACCCTATTCATCGCCGTCCATACATGCAGGTTGGCAAAATCAATCCATTGGTCAACAGTCGTACGTTTTTGTAAATCTTTGGGATAAAGCGGGGAATTAACTTTGTCAGCCAAATATTTGATAATGGCCGCGCTCTCAAAGGCCGTAAAACCATTATCATTAATGGCAGGAACTCTCCCCGTGGGATTAAGTTTCATAAACTCAGGAGTTCTTTGTTCTCCGGCCATCAAATTGACTTGTTTGTATTCATAGAGAATCCCCATGGCATTGGCCGCAAAACGCACCTTATTGGAAGGTGAAGAGAAATCAAATCCGTAGATGGTTAACATAGAAACCCTCCTTGTAATTTATTAAGATCCTTCGCTCACGCTCAGGATGACAACAGCAGTTCAGGATGACAGACAGTTCAAGTTAGTGGCGTTCAATTCCCTTAATATCTACGGGTAAATTATCGTCTTAAAACTCTTATCTGTCCAATCCTTTCTTTAATGTGGCCATAAAATCTGGGGCAACGCTGTATCCTAATTCTTTAGCTTTCCGTACATCGTCCCAGGCCTTGGAGAATTGCCTTAATTGATAGTAACAAATGGCCCGGTTATTATACCCCTGGGCCAACTGTGGGTTTAACTCAATGGCCTTGGTAAAATCAAAACGGGCTTGCGCGTAATCTTCCAGTTCGACATAAGCGCTCCCGCGATTCGTATAAGCCTCTGCATAATCCGGGTTTAATGTTATTGCTTGACTAAAATCATTGATGGCATCCATGGGCTTGCCTTCCTTATCATAAATGATACCGCGATTATAATAAGCTGTGGCCAGTTTTGGATCCAAGCTGATCGCTTTGCTTAAATCCGCGATCGCCTGGTTCAAATTTCCTGCCTTGCTCCAGCTGAGCGCTCGATTATGATAACTTTCTATATAATCAGGATTTAATTTAATGGCCTGGGTAAAATCTGAAATCGCTTGGACAGTATTCCCTTGGGCATCAAAAGCCACGCCTCGATTGTAGTAGATAGTGGCCTCCTGAGGCGTAATCTCAAGAACCTTGGTATAATCTGCAATCGCCGAAATCAAGTTATTGGCGCTGGCATAGACACCTGCCCGGGCCCTGTAAGCGCCAACATCATCAGGATCAATCTTAATGGCCTGTGTAAAATCAAGAATGGCCTTGCTCAAATTGCTCTGCTTTTCCCAAAGAATTCCCCGGTCGTAATACGCGTTTGCCGAATTGGGATTGATAGCAATGTCCCGATTTAAGTCTTCGATCGTAGGTGGATGATTGCCTTGGTACGCCTGAACCGCGGGAATGTTCAATAAAAAGCAAACGGTAAAAAGAATAGCAGGGCACTTCATTGTTCCAAAGCCGTCCATCCGCCGCCCAGATATTCAATAAGCAAGACGCAGGCATTCAAGCGTTCGCCCAGAATGGTGACAGCGGCTTTTTCATCAGTCAAGGCCGTGGCCTGGGTGGTAATGACTTCCAGGGCACTGACGGTGCCAGCTTTATATTGATCGGTCTCAAGGGTCACGGCCTTTTGAGCGTCCTTGACTGCTGCATCTTGCACTCTGCCTTCCTGTTCCAAAATCCGCAGGGCGGCTAAATTATCTTCCACCTGTTGAAAGGCTGTCAATACCGTTTGGCGATAGGAGGCCACATCTGCCTCATAGACCGCCCTCGCCTGGGCTGTTTGTGCCTGTCGATAGCCAGCATCAAAAATGGTCCCAGCCAGAACAGGTCCCAGCGACCATAACGGATTTGGTGAAGAAAATAAATTGGCCAAATTCGAACTTTGATAACTCCCCGTGGCACCGAGGGTAAGAGTCGGAAAATAGGCAGATTCTGCGACGCCAATTTGAGCGTTGGCCGCGGCCACCGTTCTCTCCGCCGCAGCTATGTCGGAACGGCGTTCAAGGATCTCCGAGGGCAATCCCGAAGGAACGCCCGGCACACCGGAGGGCAAGCTCAACTGGGGCATAGAAAAAGCAGAGGCCGGTTTACCCATCAAGGCGGCAATGGCATGCTCTAACTGGGAACGCTGGACCCCGGTATCAATGTCCTGCGCCTGGGTGGCCTCAAGCTGTGTTTGCGCCTGGATAACGTCTGTTTCAGATGCGACTCCGTTCGCATGACGGTTCTTGGTCAAATCAAGAAACCTTTTATAGATGACCTGGGTATTATCAAGAAGTTTTTTTTGCACATCCAGTGACGAGATCTGAAAATAATCCTGGGCCAATTGGGCCTGGGCACTGAGCTTTGCATTTTCCAGATCAGCGGCACTGGCCTGGGCCGTGGCACGGCTGGCTTCTACCGTCCGACGGATTCTCCCCCACAGGTCCAATTCCCAAGACACATTTCCGCTTAACAGGTCTTGAGAGACGGCATAACTTGATCCGGATAAAGATGATCCATTGGACCCATGCGCCCGGGTGTAAGAACCTGTCGCTGTCAATGTCGGAAAAAAACCTGATCGTGCGGCTTGGACTGCGGCCTGGGCCTGGGCATACTGGGCCTGGGCCTGGGCGATATTCTGGTTTGAGATATTAACCTGGGCTTCAAGCGCATCTAACTGGGGGTCATTGAAAATCTTCCACCACTCTCCCCTCATGAGGCCATCTTGAGGGTTTGCCTTCTTCCAGTTACCCGCTTCCTTATATACCGTCGGTACAGAAGCTGTTGGTTTGACATAATTAGGCCCAACGGCGCAGCCGGTTAATGTCACAAGCACAATCAGCGCCAATGCTTTTGTCGTAAGGTTATTTCCCTGGGGTGCTTTCACATTCAAAGGGCTACTTGCTTGGCAGCCTGCTTGGGGACACGTACCCCCGCCACGGCGGGGGAACATGTCCCCTGGTTGGCAGCTGTTGAAAGTTCTTTTTATATCGAACATGGTACGACCTTTCGTTGAGAACGCTTGCGGATATTTTCGCACCAAATCTTAAAACGTTCCATATAAAGATATATCACGGGAGTGGTATAGAGTGTCAGCATTTGGCTAAAAACAAGTCCGCCGATAATGGCAATGCCCAACGGACGGCGAAGCTCAGAACCCATGCCCGTCCCCATAGCCAGGGGCAGGGCACCGAATATCGCTGAAAAAGTCGTCATCATGATGGGGCGGAATCTCAAGAGGCAGGCCTCATAGATCGAATCAAATGAATTCTTTCCCTCTTTACGTTCGGCTTCCAGGGCAAAGTCAACCATCAAAATCCCATTTTTCTTGACCAGACCAATCAACAGGATAAGGCCGATCAAAGCAATGATGTTTAACTCCGGCAAGAACATCAAAAGGGCCAGCAAGGCCCCCACGCCGGCGGACGGCAGCGTCGATAGGATGGTGATGGGATGGATATAGCTTTCATAGAGAATGCCCAGCACAATATAAACAGCAAACAACGCGGTCATGATCAAGATCGGTTGACTACTCAAGGAAGTTTGAAATACCTTGGCCGATCCTTGAAAGCTGCTGTGCATGGTGGCGGGCAGCATAATGCCGTTCATGGCTGTATTCACGGCCTTGACCGCCTCGCCCAAAGAGACCCTTTCCGCAAGATTAAACGAAAAGGTGATCGCCGGGAATTGCCCCTGATGGGCGACAGCCAGGGACGTTGTCGACATTTCGAAATGAGCAAAAGCGCTTAAAGGAACCAGGATCCCGCTTGATGAAGCCACATAGATGTCCTTTAACGTGGAGGCGCGCTGCCAAAATTGCGGGGCCACCTCCATCACGACATGGTACTGGTTTAATTGCTTATACGTGGTCGATACCTGCCTCTGGCCAAAGGCATCATAGAGCGTGCTGTCGATTTCTTGAGGGGTAATACCGAGCCTTGAGGCGGTGACGCGGTCAATGATAAGGTTGGTCTGCAGTCCCTTGGTTTGTTTATCACTGTTCACATCAGTCAATTGGGGAAGTTTGCGCAGCGCGGCATCTATTTTCGGTGACCACGCAGATAATTCATCCACACTCTCTCCCTGAAGGGTGTACTGGTATTGAGCGCTGGCTGCCCGTGCACCGGGGATATTCAAGTCCTGCTGGTTTTGAAGCAATGTTTGCGCACCTGCCACCTTGCTCAATTTTTTCCGTAACCTGGAAATCACTTTGTCCGTCGTAATCTTACGCACTTCCAGGGGTTTAAGCATGATAAACATCCGGGCTGAATTTGAACCCCCTGTGAAGGCCGTTACGGTGTCGATGGCGGGATCCTTCATGATAATAGCGACAATGGCCTTTAATTTTTTCTCCATGGCTTGAAAAGAAATGTCCTGGGACGCCTGGATATTCCCGCCCAAACGACCGGTATCCTGCTGAGGAAATAAGCCTGTAGGTATAATATGGAATAAAATAATACTGGTGGCCAATGCCGCCAGCGTCAAGCTCAACATGATCCCCTGATGCCGCAAGGCCCATAATAAAGTCCTTTTATAAAAGCCATGCATCCGGTTAAACATCCCTTCACTGGCATTAAAAATCCTGTTATGTTTTTGTTCAGTATGAGGTTTTAAAAAAAGCGAGCACATCATCGGTGTGGTGGTCAGCGATATGATCATGGAAATGATGATCGCAACCGACAAGGTCATGGCAAACTCACGGAAATAACGGCCTAAAACCCCTCCCATCAGCAGGATAGGCAGAAAAACAGCGACCAGGGAAATGCTGATAGAAAGAACTGTAAAACCTATTTCCCCTGCTCCCTTTAAAGCGGCATCCCTGGGCTGCATGCCTTTTTCGATATGACGCGTAATATTTTCCACGACCACAATAGCATCATCAACCACAAAACCTGTGGCCACGGTCAGGGCCATCAGGGAGAGATTATCCAAGCTAAAATGCAACAAATACATGACCCCAAAGGTGCCCATAATCGATACCGGGACCACCACCGCCGGAATAAGCGTCGAGCGCACATTGCGCAAAAAAGCAAAGACCACCAGGATGACCAAAATACCGGCTATCACGATGGCGCGCTGGGCCTCTTGCACGGAGGCACGGATGGAGGGTGACCTGTCGAGCATAATGGAAAGATTGATGGCCGCAGGAATGGCTGCCCGCAACTGCGGGAGGGCCGCGCGCACCGCATCAACGGCCTTGATCACATTGGCACCAGGCTGGCGAAAAAGGATGACCGGAATGGAAGGCTGGCCATTGACAAGGCCCAATTGACGAAGATCCGCCACTGAATCCTGCACATCCCCCACGTCGGACAATCTAATTACGGCCCCTGAGGCATTATGCGTCACGATGAGAGGGCGGTAATCTTTGGCCGTGTAAATCTGGTCATTGGTCCGGATTTCCCAGGTCCTTTCGCCGTTGCCCAATTGGCCTTTGGGACGGTCGGCATTGGTGCTGCTGATGGCTGTACGCACCACATCAAGACCAATACCGTACTTGTTTAAAGCCATGGGATTAAGTTCCACCCGCACGGCCCTTGAGGCACCGCCTCCGATGATGACCTGACCAATACCATCCACCTGGGACAATTTTTGGGACAGGATACTGTCTGCCACATCGTAGATGTCCGCTTTGGTCATCGTATCGGACCTTAACGATAAAATCATGATGGGTGCTTCCGACGGATTAACCTTACGGTAGGTGGGATGGATTGGCAGGTCCGCCGGCAAATAATCCTGGGCCGCGTTAATGGCTGCCTGGACATCCCGCGCGGCGCCGTTGATATCACGGCTTAAATCAAATTGAACGGTAATGTTGGTGGAACCAAGGCTGCTGGTGGAAGTCATTTCCGAGACGCCCGCGATATGGGCCAGCTGACGCTCCAAGGGTGTGGCCACGGATGAGGCCATGGTCTCAGTGCTGGCCCCCGGCAGGGACGCCTGGACATTGATGGTAGCCAGCGTAATCTCAGGCAATGTGGATACAGGCAAAACCATAACAGCCAACAATCCGGAGAGAACGAGGCCCGCCGTCAATAAAGTCGTTGCCACGGGTCGCTGGATAAAGGGTGTGGAGATGCTCATTTATTTAAACCTAATCGTTTCCCCACGCGGTCAAACCACAGATAAATGACCGGTGTGGTGTACAGAGTGAGTATTTGGCTGAAAACTAGTCCACCGATAATGGTTATCCCTAAGGGCTGGCGGAGCTCCGCCCCCATGCCGCCGCCAAAGGCCAAGGGCACGGCCCCGAGGATAGCTGACATGGTCGTCATCATGATCGGCCGGAACCTCAACAAGCAGGATTGATAAATGGCCTCTTGCGGAGTTTTGCCCTCTCTACGTTCAGCCTCCAGGGCAAAGTCCACCATCATGATGCCGTTTTTCTTGACAATGCCGATCAAAAGAATGATACCGATAAGCGCAATGACGCTTAAATCGGTACGAAAAATCAAGAGTGATAAAATAGCACCAACGCCGGCCGACGGTAAGGTGGATAGGATCGTCAAAGGATGGATGTAGCTTTCATACAAGACCCCCAGCACGATATAGACCGTTATCAAGGCCGCCAGGATCAAGACTGGCTCATTGCTCAAGGAAGATTGGAAAGCTTCAGCGGTGCCCTGGAATTGGCCGCTGATGCTGCCGGGCATCCCTATGTTTTTTGTCGTCGACTGAATGGCCGCCACCGCGTCTCCCAAAGACACCCCCGGCGCTAAATTAAAGGACAAGGTCACCGCCGGAAACTGTCCCAGATGGCCAATGATCAATGGCCCTGTCGTTTGCTTGAATTTGGAGATCACATCCAGCGGCACCTGAGCGCTATTAGCGCCGCGCACATAAAGATTGTGCAACTTATTGGGATTCTTCCTGAAATCAGGCTGGACCTCAAGAATGACGCGGTATTGGCTTAATTCAGTGAATATCGTCGATACTATCCGCTGGCCATAGGCGCTATACAGAGTGTTATCAATGACTGACGGCGTTACCCCCAGCCTCGAGGCGGTCGCACGGTCAATGGTTAAAGATTCTTCCAGGCCCTTGGCCTGTTCGTCGCTGCCCACATCGCGCAACTGCGGTAAGGCATTCAGGGCCTCAACCAGCTTGGGCGCCCAGGCATTTAGCTCATCGCCATCCGGATCTTCCAAGGTGTATTGGTATTGGGTGCGGCTGACCGTGTCGTCAACAGTCAGGTCCTGCACGGGCTGCATATATAAGGTGATGCCTTTGACACCAGCTATTTCTTTCTGTAAACGGCGGATCAGATCAGTGGCGGAGATTTTGCGGACGTCTACGGGTTTGAGATTAATGAGTATCCTGCCGCTGTTAAGGGTCGTATTAGTCCCGTCGACGCCAATAAATGTGGAAAGGTTTTCCACCGCCGGATCTTTAAGAATGACCGCAGCCAATTGCTGTTGGCGCTGAGACATCGCTGGAAAAGAAATGGATTGGGGGGCTTCTGAAATGCCTTGAATAAGGCCAGTATCCTGAATGGGGAAGAAACCTTTCGGTATGAAGATATAGAGCAACACCGTAAACACAAGCGTACACAGGGCCACAAGCAAAGTTAACCCTTGGTTCCTCAAGACCCATTGGAGGGATTGGCCGTACTTTTCTATGGTACGATTGAACATCTTTTCAGAGGCATGGTAAAATCTCCCCTGTTTCTCCGGCGGCATATGTTTGAGCAATTTGGCGCACATCATCGGGGTCAAGGTCAGCGAAACGATGGCTGAAATAACAATGGTGACCCCTAAGGTCATGGCAAATTCCCGGAACAGGCGCCCCACCACATCCCCCATAAACAACAACGGAATAAGCACCGCAATCAATGAAATACTTAAAGACATGATGGTAAAAGCCACCTGGCCCGATCCTTTAAGGGCCGCTTGCAGAGGTTCTTCACCCTGTTCAATGTACCGGGAAATATTTTCAATCATCACGATCGCATCATCCACCACAAAACCCGTCGCTATAGTCAGCGCCATCAACGAAAGGTTATTCAGGCTAAAGCCCAAAAGGAACATGATCCCGAAAGTCCCTATTAGAGACACGGGTACGGCGATACTGGGAATGATCGTCCCGGCCAGGGTGCGCAGAAATAAGAATATGACCATGACCACTAAAGCCACCGCCAACATCAATTCAAATTGAACGTCGGTCACAGAAGCACGGATGGTGGTCGTCCTGTCCGTCAAAACAGAGACCTGCACTGAGGCAGGAAAAGAAGATTCCAACTGCGGCAACATTTTCTTGATGCTGTCCACAACCTGGATGACGTTAAAACCAGGCTGGCGTTGGATGTTCACGATCACCGCCGGAGACTTGTTCATCCAGGCGGCCTGTTTAAAATTCTCGACATCATCAATGACGTCAGCCACATCAGACAATAAAACAGGGGCCCCTTTTTGATAGGCCACTACCAATTTGCGGTACTCCGCACTGGAATGTAGCTGGTCATTGGCATTAATAATGGATGACTGGCGTGGGCCGTCGAAGCTCCCCTTGGCTTGATTGACATTGGCAGCTCCTATGGCTGTACGCAGGTCTTCGACGGTCAGGCCATATGAGGCCAAGGCCGTCGGGTTTGCCTGGATCCTCACCGCGGGCCTCTGTCCCCCGCTGATACTCACAAGTCCCACCCCTGACACTTGAGAAATTTTCTGGGCCAGACGTGTGTCTGCCAGATCTTCAACCTGGGGCAGCGGCATGGTTTTGGAGGTCAGGGCCAGCGTCAAGACAGGGGCGTCGGCAGGGTTGACCTTGCTGTAAACAGGAGGATTGGCCAAATCCGCGGGTAATAAATTCGTGGCCGCATTGATACCCGCCTGGACTTCCTGCTCGGCAATATCAATGTTCAAATCCAAACTGAATTCCAGGGTTATGACGGAACTGCCGCCGGAAGAGGTGGAGCGCATTTGTTTGAGGCCCGGCATTTGGCCGAATTGACGCTCCAGAGGGGCGGTAATGGCGGTGGCCATGACATCAGGACTGGCGCCGGGGTAAAAAGTGACCACTTGTATGACTGGATAATCGACCTGGGGTAAAGCGGAAATAGGAAGTTGAAAATACGCGACACCACCAGCTAAGAGAATGGCCACCATCAATAAGACAGTTGCCACCGGCCGCATAATAAATATGCGGGAAGGATTCACGGAGTAGCTCCAGGAGAGGGTGCGCCTGCAGGAGGACTTTTTTGTTTGTGGTTATTGGCAGAGGCCACCGTGACTTTGCTGCCTTCTTTTAATTTATCAGCGCCTTCCACCACCACGACCTCACCTTTGGATAACCCATCTTCCATAGCGACGTTATCTTCCTGGGTCGGGCCTGGGGTCACTTGGCGGACAGTCACTGTATTATCAGACTTAACAACGAAAACAAAAGAACCCTGGGGCCCTTGCTGTATCGCGGCCACTGGTATGACTACAGCCCCTTTATCCACATCGACCAGTAAATGGATATTAACGAATTGGTTAGGAAACAGGGCATAATCTGTATTATCAAATATCGCCTTCATTTTCAAGGTACCGGTCGTTGGGTCGATCTGGCTGTCAACGGCCAGCAAATACCCTGTGGCGATTTTCTTGGTCTCCTCACGATTGAAGGCATCCGCTTCCAGTTTCGCGCCAGACTGATATTTGGAGAGCACCTGAGGTAGATTGTCCTCCGGAATGGAAAAAACCACGGTGATAGGCTGCAACTTGGTAATAACAGCCAATCCCATGGTATCACTTGGTTGGACCACATTGCCGGCATCTTCCAGACGTAAGCCGATTTGACCGCTGATCGGTGCCGTAATATGCGCATAAACCAACTGCAGTTTGGCATTATTCACCTGGGACTCATCAACCTTGACAGCCCCTTCATCCTGGGCGACCAAGGCCACCTGGGTGTCCAGTTGTTGTTTGGGTATGGAATCTTGAGAAAATAAGACCTTATAACGCGCTAAATCTAATTTGGCATCATCAAGCAAAGCCTGGTCCTTGGCCATCTGTCCCTGGGCTTGGGACAATTGGATCCCAAACGGCCTAGGATCGATATCTGCCAGAGGGTCCCCCTCTTTGACAATTTGGCCTTCTTTAAAATAAACCTTCATCAACTGCCCCCCCACCAAATATTTAACGGTGACAGTATTAAGAGGAGTGACAGAGCCCAGACCATTGAGATAGATATTAATATTTCCAATTTTAGCCGTGTCCGTCACGATAGGAGAATCGCTGGGAACCCGCCCGCCGGCCTTGGCTCCCCAGCCGTGTTTGGTTGTGGAAGAAGCGTCAGGGGAAACAGCCCGGGCATGCTTGTGCAGGTAAAATAAAATGGCAAGAACAATAATGCAGGTAACTACCAGCCATATCCACCAAGGACGACGGACCTTTTGGAAAGTGATTAATTTGCGTTTGCCATTATTCTTGGGTTCTTCGATATTTGTCTCTCGTTGAGATTCCATCCAGTTTCCTTTAAATTAGCCTCCAGAACCCGAAGGTGCTTCCCTGCTGCCGCCTCCTGCACCCCATGACACTCCGCCATTGCTCTCACCAGCAGGTTTACGCCGGCCCTGCATTTGTTTCCATTGATTCATTTGATCGCCGCTGAGGACCTGGGATAATTCTTGGGTTTCATCCGTTCTTAATTCTTTCATTTGGCTGCGCAGGCCGTCCCGGTCAGAAGTCCCGTCCTCCATGCTTTGATGCAGCTCTTCTCGTTTGGAGGTGTATTTTTCTATAATAGGAGTAATGGCGGTAACCTGGTCTTGTGTCAACTTTAATTTAGACTGCATTTTCGACACGATCTCATCAGCGCTGGGTGGTTGATGCTCATCACCTCCTGCCTGGTCTTGCGCCCATACAGGTATGGATAGAGATAAAACCATCATGAAGGCAAAGATTGTCTTCATCACCATATTATATTCTCCTTTTTTGAATATAAATAATTGATTTTTATTTTTCCGGCGAGGGCCCGGACAGACAAGTTTTTTTAATCATCCGAACCATGGTCCTGATCGCCATCGTTATCAAATCCACCCTTATGTTCAAATTTATCATGTCCCATCTTATGATGCATCATCATTCTTTCTTTTTTCAATGCCATATAACCTGCGAATTGCTCAGGTGTCAGAATCTTCTTGACCTCTAAAATTCCATTTAAATGATCGTCAACCATTTGGGAAACAAGGGCTTTGATCTGAGTCTGAATATCATTGATCTTGTTCATATCAGGTGTGGACTTGATTAGCTCTGCTTCCAAAACCTGCTTATTGGTCCTCATTTGTTCAAAGATAGCTTTCGTTGCATCCTTTTGTTTTTTCCAACTATCCTTGAGTTGTTTTTGCTGGTCATCTGTCAAATTAAGGATTTTGGCCATCATATGCTCGTGGCGATGTTGCCATTCCCCATTCTCATGCATCGAATCTTTCTGCCCGATGCCATCATTCGCGTACACCAAGACCGCTGAGGTGAACATTATTCCCGCTGCCAACATTAGACCTACCATTTTCTTCGGTGCCAACATATAAACCCCCTTATATTTGATTGCCTTTTGTTTCATCACTGTATTAGACAATGGGCAACCTCAAAAAGTTCCGTGAAAGATACGTCTTTTGTAATGTTTTATTTCCATCCCCCTCCCAGTGCTTTATAGAGAGAGATGAGATTAGTCAAGCGGTCGACACTGACTTGGATAAGATTTTCTTGAGCGCTATAAAGGTCCTGTTGGGCTAAAAGCACGGTAAGATAGCTGTCTACCCCATTCTGATAACGGGCAGCGGATAGTTTATAACGGTCTTGCTGGGCATCAACGAGGCCCTTTTGGGCTTTCATTTGCTCGTTTAACGTGTCCCTGGCCACCAACGCGTCGGAAACTTCGCTGAAGGCCGCTTGAATGGCTTTTTCATATTGGGCCACTTGAATTTGTTTGCCTACCTCAGCCGCATTTAAATTTGCGAAATTGGTATTTTGATTAAACAGAGGCAATGAAATCTGAGGCGAAAAACTCCAGATTTGGGTTCCAGGCGTAAATAGTTTGGCCAATTGGACACTGCTCGTCCCATCCATACCTGTTAAAGTGATCGTGGGGAAAAAGGCAGCACGCACGGCGCCTATATTGGCATTGGCTGCTTTGAGTTGATGTTCAGCTTCCAGAATATCAGGACGGCGTTCAATCAAGTCTGAAGATAGTCCCACCGGCAGGTCCTCCATTAAAGCTTGACCTTCAAGAGGCGTCGCGGTTGAAAATTCAGAAGGGATAGGCTGGCCAACTAATAATTCTAAAGTATCCTCAGCCTGTGCCCGTTGGCGCTTATAACTGGCAATGGAGGCACGGGCGGTTTGTACCTGCGTTTGAGCCAAACGGAGGTCTAACGCAGAGGCATTGCCCAATTGATAGCTTTTATCGATCAACGCTTCATATCCCTCCACCGATTTGAACGTTTGCTGCAACAATGTTAATTGTTCAACCAAGGATCGCTCAATTAAATATTGGATACCCACCTGGGCGACCAAGGTAATCTGAGCCGCACGTGAAGCTTCCTCTGTGGCCAAATACTGTTCTAATACCTGGGCCTTAAGACTGCGGATATGGCCAAACAAATCAACTTCGTAGGAAGTATTTACGCTGGCACTGTAACTGTGGATCTTTGCATAATTATTAGTAGTAGCAAGTTCCCGTTGACGCAACGCAGAGGCATCCACCTCAAAAGTAGGTAAAAATGCATACTTAATAATACGGTATTGGTCACGGATCTGCTCCACATTCAACAGCGCCACGCGATAATCACGGTTATTCTTTAATGCCAATCCGATTAATTGTTGTAAGCGAGGATCTTTGAAGAAATCCTGCCAGCCAATATCAGAAGCTGGCGCACCACCCCCCGCTCCTTCGGGACTCGTGTAAGAAAACTGAGCTGGTACGGGTAATGAAGGACGTTGATAAAAGGGAATAAAAGTACAACCGGATAAGCTTAATAGAGCGCCCATCATCACAATCTTACTAATAATTATATTTCTTCCGTCTTTAAATCTCATGAAGACTTTCCTTTATCCTTAGGCATAAAAATCCGTCGAACAGAAACATAAAAAACCGGTACAAAGAAAATAGCCAAGAAGGTGGCGGTCAACATGCCTCCGGCAACCCCCGTACCGATGGCATGTTGGCTGGCGGAACCGGCACCGGTACTCAAGGCCAGGGGCATAACACCCAGGACAAAGGCCATTGAGGTCATCAGGATGGGACGCAAACGCATATGCACGGCTTCCATTGTGGCCTCGACTAATCCTTTACCTTCTTTTTGAAGGTCTTTGGCAAATTCCACGATCAAAATGGCATTCTTCGTCGATAAACCGATAATGGCCAAAAGACCGACCTTGAAATACACATCATCAGGCATATCGCGCATGAAGGCGGCCAATAAAGAACCTAACACCCCCAAAGGCACCACCAGCATAACGGCAAAAGGAATAGACCAGCTTTCATAAAGGGCAGCCAGGGCCAAGAACACGACGACAAGAGAAAGCGTAAACAATGCAGGGGCTTGCGCGCCAGCCAGCCGTTCTTCAAATGACTGGCCTGTCCATTCGTAACCAACGCCTTTGGGCAATTGATTAATCATCCCCTCCATGGCTTTCATGGCATCTCCGGTGCTTTTGCCGGGAGGGGTAGAACCCACTATTTCCAATGCCGGAAAACCATTATAGCGCTGCAGTTGCGGGGACCCAAAGGTCCATTGCAAATTGACCAAACTGGACAGTGAAACCATCCCACCATGGGCATTGCGCACGAACACTTTACTGATGTCTGATGGTAACATGCGAAAAGGGGCATCCAGTTCAACAATGACCCTCTGCACACGATTACCATGGACAAAATTATTGACATAAAACGACCCGAAATTGGCTTGCATGGCGGTATTGATATCACCTAACGACACTCCCAAAGCGCTGGCTTTATTCTCGTCAATATTGATTTTTATCTGGGCCGCGTCTTCCAAGCCCTGCATGCGCACACCCGCCACATCAGGGTTCTTGGCCGCCAGGTCCATCAATTGATTTCGCGCCTGCATGAGTTTATCATGGCCCAAACTGGCCTGGTCCTCCAGCATTAAATCAAAACCAGAGGAGGTCCCTAATTCAGGGATAGGCGGTAAATTAACAGGATAAATAATAGCGTCTTTGATTTGGGAAAACGCGCCAAAAGCGCGACGGATGATCGCAGGCGCCTTGTGTTCATCTCCGGGACGCAGGCTCCAATCTTTCAAACGGATAAATGAAAGCGCGGAATTCTGCCCGCGCCCGTTGAAACTAAAACCCGCAACCGTGATGATCTTGTCAACTTCCGGCTGGCTTAAGAAATACTTCTCCACTTTTTTTAAGACCGCCAGCGTCCTCAGCTGTGTCGCTCCGACCGGCAACTGAATATTGGTGATAAAATATCCCTGGTCTTCTTCGGGCAGGAATGACGATGGAAGACCATGCAGGAGGCGATTGAATGGGGCTGGCCAGCCGTCAAATGACTTATTTAATGGAGAAGGCAGGCCAGTATACAAAAACACCACCATAAGAATTATAAATCCATAAACAACAAAATAAAGTAAAGTTCTTTGCAGCATACCGCTGACAATATTTTGATATTTATCCCGACCTAAAGTAAAACCCTTATTAAAGGAGCCAAAAAAACCTTTCTTTTCATCGTGTTTGGTCTTGTCAACCGGCTTGAGAATGGCCGCGCAGAGGGCCGGGGTCAAGGTCAAGGCCAAAAAAATTGAAAATAGCATGGACGCAACCAGAGACAGCGAAAACTGTTTGTAAATCGCCCCCACAGAACCGCCAAAAAAAGCCATGGGGATAAACACCGCAGTCAAAACCAGGGAAATACCAACCAGGGCTCCGGTGATCTGTTCCATGGCCTTAATACTGGCCTCCCGGGGAGAAAGACCTTCCTCACGCATCAGGCGTTCCACATTTTCAACCACCACAATGGCATCGTCAACCAGGATACCGATGGCCAGGACCATCCCGAAAAGGGTCAGCACATTAATAGAAAAACCGAAAGCTTTCAGGACCATGAAAGTTCCCATCAATGCCACGGGCACCACAATGGTCGGTATGAGCGTTGTGCGCATGCTTTGCAAAAATAAATACATGACGCAAAAAACCAAAAAAACAGCAATTAGCAGTGTTTTGACCACCTCTTCGACGGAAATGCGCACAAAGGCCGATTGGTCCAGCGGATAATCAACTTTGATGCCCGGGGGAAAAAATTTAGACAACTGCAGGACCTTGGCGTGCACCGCATCAGCAGTGGCGACCGCGTTGGCCGTGGGTGTCAATTTAATGGCCACGGCGGAAGAGGGAAAGCCATTGGTACGGGCCCGCGTGGAATAATCCAGGCCACCGAGGGCCACATTGGCAACATCCCTCAGATAAACACGTGACCCGTCAGGATTAACGCGTAAAATAATATCTTCAAACTGCTTAGGGGTACTCAGAGTGCTCCGGCCTTGCAAGGTGATGTTCAACTCCTGGCCTTTGACAAAAGGACGGTCCCCTAATTGACCCAGCGGTACTTGAATATTTTGCGCACCAATGGCATTGATCACATCATTGGCGGTCAAATTATAACTAAATAGCTTTTGGGGATTTATCCAGACACGCATGGCATTCTCCGTGCCGAACTGGTTGGCTTCCCCTACTCCCGGGACACGGCGAATGGGATCAAGCACGCTTGAGGCAATGTAATTACCCAAGGCGATCTCATCCATGCTTCCATCAGGAGTTGAAAGTGTAAAAAACATCAAATAATTGCGGGTGGCTTTGGTAACGGTGACACCCGCCTGCTGGACAATCTGGGGTAAAGCGGGTATGGCCAATTGTAGTTTATTTTGTACCTGGACCTGGGCAGTATCCGGATTGGTGCCTGGCTCAAAATAAAGCGAGATGGTGGACTGTCCGCTGGAATTGCTGGTCGACGAAATGTAAAGCAGATTATCAATACCGCTCAACTGCTGTTCGATAATGGAGGTGACGGTATTTTGCAGGACTTCCGCTGAGGCGCCTGCATAAGTAGAATTAATGTTGATCGAAGGCGGAGCGACGCTGGGATACTGGGCCACGGGTAATTGGCTAATGGCCACAATACCTACAAGCACAATCAGCAGGGCAATAACCACGGCAAAAATCGGACGGTCAATAAAAAATTTAGACATAAATCCCCTAACCCGTGTTTATACTATATTTTTCAAGATTCAGTAAATGGCACCGTTTTTACGGTCATCCCTGGCTTGACTTTTTGCAATCCTTCGACGATCACGATATCGCCAGCTTTAAGGCCATCAGTGACAATCCACTTATCTTCCAGCGCGTCCCCGAGCTTTACTGTTCTTGCCCCTACCTTATTATCTGCCATCACTACCATCACGGTCCCGGTGCCATTCCCGTTTAAAGCTGCCGCCCGCTGAAGGACTGTGACAGCATTTTGATTAATGGCTTGCTCAAACTGCACACGGGCAAACATCCCGGGCAACAATAGATGGTCTGGATTAGGAAATTCAGAACGCAGGGTGATCATCCCTGTTGAAGGGTCCACAGTAATATCGCTAAACAACAATTTGCCTGGATGGGGATAAGTTGTGCCATCTTCCAACAGTAAGGTCACCTTAGCTTCGTCCGGGGCCACCTTTTGTAACAGGCCCTTATCAAAAGAATGCCGCAGGCGTAAACCATCAGTGCTGGATTGTGTAAAATCAAAATAAATGGGATCAAGCTGCTGGATGACCGCCAATTCTGTTGCATCATTTTCGGTAACGTAAGCCCCTTCCGTGACCTTGGCCTCTCCAATTTTCCCTGATATGGGTGCCGTGACCTTTGTATAACCTAAATTTAGAGACGCTGTTTCTTCAGCGGCTTTGGCTGCTTCTATATCAGCTTTAGCCTGCAGGGCAGCCGCGAGAGCATCCTCATAGTCCTGCTTACTGACCGCATTGATGGCCAAGAGCGCCTTATATCGATTCTCCTTAGCCTGTGTTTGAACCAACCCGGCTTGGGCCTTGGTCACATTGGCCTTAGCACTATCATAAGCTGCCTGTAGAGGTGCGGGGTCTATATGAAACAAGACATCACCCTCTTTGACCTCAGAGCCTTCCGTAAAAAGTCTTTTAAGAAGAATACCTGTGGCCCTTGCGCGGACTTCAGCTATACGCATGGCATCAATCCTGCCCGGAAGCTCTGTTGTCATTGGCAAGACTTGAGCGCTCACTGTCACCACCCCGACTTCCGGGGCTGGAGGCTGCATGGGCGCGTTTGGCTTAGGACTACAACCTGCCCAAGCGCTAAAAAACAAAATCAATACTGGTGCTTTTAATGTTTTTAAGAAGGGCATATATCACTTTATCCTTTTTTGAAGTAAAGGTTCAATTTGATAGGAGAACTGGTCCACCAATTTTTCAAGAATGGTTAGATATTCTTCTCTTTCCTTGGCAGAAACACGGCTAAAAACCTGCATAAAGGCCTTGCGACGCTGCTGATACACTTCTTCTAAGACCTTTTTCCCCTTATGACTTAATGCAACGAAAACCGTGCGGCGGTCTTCTTTCCCGTGCTCCCGGATGACAAAACCTGTCTTGACCAGGCGATCAATAATGGCCGTCACCGCGGAGAACTTCACCTTTAGCGACTCGACCAAGGTATGCATTTTGCAATGACCGCAAGTAGAAAGGCATTCCAATACAAAAAGCTGGGTTGTCGTGATATCACGGCGGGTCAGGGTGCTATTCTCATAGCAGCCCAGTTCTATCTTTAGTTTTGGAAGGACCTTGATCATCCTGTCCCCAAATTCATCCAAGTTTAAGTCGGCCATGCCCCACCTTTGTTTTTTTATTTCACTATGTGGAATATTCCACTAATTAAATTTACACTATGATAAGCAGAATGTCAAGATGAGGAATAAAAAAGGATCGAGTAGGAGCCAGGGAATAAATATCTTCCCTGCCGTCCTCTCACACCACCGTACGTACGGTTCCG
>CAZKUL010000044.1:0-18982 GCA_964555945.1 uncultured Planctomycetales bacterium | reverse complement strand
CCGTCTGCTTCGGTTTACGACAAAAATGTTCTAAAGATTCTCTTCATTTGGAACATTTTTGTCACAAATCCTCGCAGACATTTGGAAAAAAATTCCTGAATGTGTCGAACACATCATCTATTAGCTGTTCATCCGTGCGAATGATATAATACTGTAATAAGGAGAGCGGCTTGATTTCACTAGGCGTTATTGGTTGCGGCCATTGGGGGCCTAATCATATTCGGATTTTTTCTCAATTGCCCAATTCCCGCGTGTTGATCTGTGCGGATTTGGATGAGAAACGTCTGGCTTCCATCCAGGCCCAATTTCCTGAAATCTTGGTTACTAAAGATTATAAGGACATTCTCAATAGTCCTACCATCGATGCCGTGGTCGTGGCGGTGCCGACCAATTTCCATTTTAAAATCACCCAGGAAGCCTTGCAGGCAGGGAAGCATGTGTTGTGTGAAAAGCCGCTGGCGATGCATGCGCGGGAATGTTTGGAATTGGGCGATTTGGCCCGTTCGGCCGGGAAAATATTGATGACGGGTCACATTTTTTTATTTAATCAAGGCATCGTCAAATTGCGTGAATATATTGCTTTGGGCGAAATGGGGAAGATCCACTATGCCCATTCAGAACGTACTAATTTGGGACCTTTCCGTTATGATGTCAATGCGCTTTGGGATTTGGCGCCCCATGATATCTCCATTTTTAATTTTCTTTTTAACAGCGCCCCGGTGTCAGTCTCCGCACGCGGGCATAAATGTCTCGGCGGAAATCTGGAAGATTTGGGGTTTGCCACCATTGATTATCCCGATAATATCATGGTCAATATCCACGTCAGCTGGCTGGACCCTAAAAAAGTGCGTCAGATTACGGTCGTGGGTAACCAGAAAATGGTGGCTTGGGACGACCTGGATGCCGAAGGCCCGATTAAGCTTTATGACAAGCATGTGGAAAAAACATCCCATTATTATGAGACCTATGGCGAGTTTCAGTTGCTTTCCCGTGAAGGAAGCATAACCATCCCTAAAATTGGCTTTAATGAACCGCTCAAAGCCCAAGCCCAATATTTTATCCAATGCGTTGAAAAAAACCAATCACCCGACCTGGCTGATGCGGGTAAAGCCGCGGATGTGGTACGGACCTTGGCCGCCATAGGGGAATCCATCAACCGTAAAGGTGAGTTGGTAAAGTTATGAGTTTCTTTAAACACGAACGGGCCTTAGTTCATTCCGGTGCCCACATTGGCGAGGGCACGCGCATCTGGGCCAATGCCAATATCCTCGATGGCGCGATCATCGGCGAGGGTTGTAATATTTGTGACGGCTGCTTTGTGGAAGGCGGGGGTATTATCGGGAATCATGTGACCTTAAAAAACGGGGTGGCTATTTTTGATGGCGTCACTTTGGAGGACGAGGTGTTTGTTGGCGCCGGAGTGGCTTTTATTAATGACCGTAATCCACGCAGCCATCGTAGTGATGCCTGGGTCTTAGAAAAAACGCTTGTCAAAAAGGGAGCGACCATCGGTGCTAACGCCACGGTCATGTGTGGCCTGACCATCGGGACTTATGCCGTCGTTGGCGCGGGTTGTGTGGTCATCAGCCATGTCCTTAATTATACGACCGTCGTTGGAAATCCGTCACGGGTGGTGGGCTATGTCTGCCATTGCGGACGCCCTTTAAATAATGATTTGAAATGCTCTTGCGGCGCTTCTTTCCAAATCAGTAAAAATATCATTTTCCCCTTATGATACCCAAAGTCCTGGTTGTACCTGTTGCTTTTAATGAAAAAATCAAGTTACGGAATGTCAAAAGGCCCTATTTCTTCGACATCGGATACTAAATGACTCAACAAGTTTTAGTTATACCAGTGGCTTTTAATGAAAAGATTAAATTACGTAATGTTATCGAAAGGTTTCTTAACAGCAAGATGCCGTCGCAAGCGGATTATTTGATTGTGGATGATGGCTCGGATGACGGTACCACTGAGATGATCGCTTCCTACAAAGATCGCGGCGTCATGAGTGTGAAGCATCCACAGCGTCGAGGAGTGGGCGCCGCCATACGCACCGGTATTGATTATGCCCGTTATCATGGCTATGAGATTATCGTGATCATGGCAGGCAATGATAAGGATAACCCGGTTGAAATTCCTCAATTGCTGGAACCTATCCTTATCGAGGGATATGATCTGGTGCAAGGCTCGCGCTATTTGGGTAAGGTAGGATCAGGGGGCCAAATGCCCTTTTACCGGAAATTTGCCACCAGGCTTCATCCCTGGGTCTTTACGGTGTTTACCGGCCGACGTGTCACGGACACCACCAATGGTTTCAGGGCCATCCGTCTTAGCCTCTTTAACGACGAACGCATCAACCTCAAGCAACAGTGGCTGGACACCTACGAGTTGGAGCCATACATTTTATGGAAGGTCATCACTCTTGGCTACAAATTTAAAGAAGCCTTCGTGACCAAAATATACCCGCCCCATCAAAAAGGGAGCTACACCAAAATGATCCCCATTCTCAGCTGGTGGAGCATCCTAAAGCCGTTATTTTATTTGCGGCTCGGCATTAAGAAATAACGTAGGGGCCGACCTTGTGTGGTCCCGCATTATGAAACGGAAAATATGAAACTTTATGGTAAGAACCCGGTAAAAAGGCCCAATTGTTTCGGCTTCGAAAGGGGGTTTTGAAAGAATATGAAATTATACGGTAAGAACCCTGTTATTGAGAGGCTCAAGTCCAATCCTAAAACGATCCGCAGGGTCATGATTGATGAGAACCATGTGGATTTGGCGTATATTCGAAAGAAATGTAACCAATGGGGCATAGGGGTGCAAACGGTGCCGCATTCCAAAATCCAGCGGTTGGCCCAGAATTTAAATACGCAGGGAATCCTGGCGGATATTGAAGATTTTGCTTATACAGGCATCGATGAGTTGCTGGATAATGCGCTGGAAAAGAGGCGCACGCCGGTTTTTTTGGATAATTTAAATGATCCCCAGAACTTAGGTGGGATCATCCGTACCTGCGGGGCTTTAGGTGTTTTTGATATTGTTCTTCCCACAACAGAGTCTGTCAGTGTCACTGAATCCGTTTTAAGAGTCGCTTGCGGGGGAGAGAATTATTTGAGTGTAGCCAAGGTTTCTAATTTGGGCAACGCCATCGAAAAAGCAAAGAAAATGGGTTTTTGGATGTTGGGTACGGTGGTCGAAGAAGGACGTAGCCTGACGGAAGTCAGTTTGGAATTTCCTTTAGGGTTGGTGATGGGATCCGAGGAAAAAGGTGTCAGGGATATTATCCTCAAGAAATTAGATGCCAAGGTCATGATCCCTATGAAAAATCAACGGATGTCTCTTAATGTGGCCCACGCCACAGCCATGATGTGCTATGAAATCGTCCGTCAAAAAAAGTAAAAAAGTCAATCCTCAAGTCGCAGCATTGAATTTCTTTGCCGAGGCAGGGCTTCTCAAACGCGTCAAGCGTAGCGGCTGGTGGGTGGCTGGTATCGAGAATCCGGAGACCGTCGCTGAACATTGCTTTCGCTGTGCCGTGATTGGCTACTACATTGCCCACTGCGAGGGGGTTGATCCCTATAAAGTCGTGACGATGACGCTTTTTAATGATATTCATGAGGCCCGGATCAATGATTTGCATAAGATGGGCCATTATTATATTGATTTCAGGGAAGCCGAGAAAAAAGCCTTTGCTGACCAGATTGCTGATCTCGAAGCCCAAGTCCACGACGCTTTGAAAGCCATGCGCAGGGATTACGAGCTCCAGACCTCCGCTGATAGTATAGTGGCCCGCGATGCGGACATCCTGGAGTGCCTGATCCAGGCCAAAGAATATGCGGACAACGGCTATCCCGTGGCCCGTACGTTTTTTAAGCGCGCTCCAGATTATTTAAAAACACCTACGGCGCGTAAATTATGGCAGCAGGCGACCCGGTGGGACAGCCATTCCTGGTGGCAAAATGTGGTTAAATTTGAACGGTAAAAGTCGTGACAGGCACGACTTTCTAGCCATTTTTGATAAAGAAAGTCGTGCCTGTCACGACTTTTAATGATACCATAATATTATGCTACGTATTGGGATTGCGGCTAGTAAAATGTCCAAGGGCAGTTTACTCAGCTATAATTTTTATGTTATTTTGATCTCTTGTTTATTATCCCTCTTCGTTTTCCTTATTTGCGGATTTTCCATCCTTCCTATCGTCTTTCTGGTCTCATTGATATTACATGCGCTAAAGCCGGCAGTCTTCCACGCGGGGTGGGTGCACATGTTTAAAATTTGTCTGGTTGTATTGGCCCTGGTAGTGGGGATTGTCAATGCCATCGCCATCCTAAAGAATGTCCAATTTACCAAGAATAAAATATGAGTAAACTCAAGGTCATCAAGATCGAAGAGCAGTTAGAGAAAAATCTTATTGAGTCCAAACAGCTTTTTAAGATTGTCTTCGAGCATTCTCCCACCGCGATCATCGTTATGGACAATGAGAACCGCATCGTGGCCTGTAATCCCATGGCCGAGAAAATGCTGGGTATGAATAGGACGGGATTTTTCAACAAGCCTGTCTCCATTTTATTTTCCCCCAAGGAATGGAAACGTATTCGCGCGTTGAATATATGCCGTCGAGGGATCCTTCCCAGTATCATGACCAAGGTCGTTTGCAAAGACGGTTCCGCGCTGGATGTGGGCACCTCTATTTCAGTCTTGAAAGACAGTAAGGGCAAGATGATGGGGTCCATAGGCATTTTTTATGATGTCACCCGTGAGAAGACAGCGTTAAACCAGATGCGTGAGTCGGAAAATAAATTACGTATCATTCTTGATAACTCAGCTGCAGCCATCACCGTGACCGATGAGAAGGAGCAAATCGTTTCTTGGAACAGTTTTGCCGAGAAGTTGTTGGGCATGAAGGCCAAGGACCTGCGTTTAAGGCCGGTCAGCAGCTTGTATCCTCCCGAGGAGTGGAAAGCCATTCGATCTTTGAACATCCGTCAAAGCGGGTTTAAGCATCACATGGAAACCAAGGCCATTCGCAAAGACGGCACCATCATTGATGTGGATTTGTCAGTCAATATCCTTAAGAATGAAGACGGAAAGATTTTAGGTTCGGTTGGCATGCTCCAGGACATCACCGAGCGCAAACGTTCCAATGAAATGATCCTTCAGGCGAAATTGGCCGCGGAAGAGGCCAATAATGCCAAAAGTGTCTTTTTGGCAAAAATGTCGCATGAAGTCCGAACGCCGATGAATGCCATTATTGGTATGATCGATTTGACCTTGGATACGAGCCTTACTGAGGAACAGAAAGATAATTTGAAGGTGGCCAAGGATGCGGCTGATAATCTTCTGAGCCTGATCAATGATATTCTGGATCTTTCCCGCGCTCAAGCAGGCAAGGTGGTCATCGAAGACATTGAGATCAACGTGCCTGACATTGTGAAGAATGTGTGCAAGGGCTTAATGATCTTAGCGCGCAATAAGGGCGTTGACGTTGTCTGGTTTATAGACGCGCAAATTCCCAGGCTTTTGATGGGTGATCCTGTCAGGTTGCGTCAGGTCATCATTAATTTGGTCAATAATGCCATCAAATTTACGCATAAAGGCAAGGTCCATGTCAATGTAAGGATGAAAGCGCTGCATGCCAAAGACTGCCAGGTTGTTTTTGAAGTGATTGACAGCGGGATAGGCATCTCTCCCAAAAATTTACCCAATATTTTTGATGTTTTTACCGATGCGCATAACACTACGGCCCGGCGCTACGGCGGCACAGGTTTGGGATTGGCTATTTGTAAGAAAATAGTGGAGATGATGGGCGGCTCCATTGAGGTGGAAAGCAAGGAAGGCCTGGGGAGCACATTCCGGTTCAATATCATCTTCGGATACAAGGCCGATGCCGGGGGAAATGTGGCAGGGGATACTGTGGTTAAGGCTGAAACGACAGCGACATCAATGCCCTCGGAATTGCATCATTTGCGCATTCTATTAGCTGAGGACAATACGGTCAATCAGCGGATTGCCGTTAGAATTCTGGAGAAGCTGGGTTGGAAGGTCACGGCCGTTGGTAACGGCCAGGAAGTTTTAAATATTTTAAACAATCAAACCTTTGATGTTATCCTGATGGATGATAATATGCCTTTGCTGAGCGGTATTGAGACCACTCAAGTTATCCGTCGTGAAGAAAAGCAAACAGGCCACCATGTGCCTATCATTGCGATGACAGCCAATGCCATGGCTGGTGACAGGGAAAAATATATAGCTTCGGGAATGGATGGGTATGTTTCCAAACCTATTGACCGTAGTGTGCTCTACCAGGAAATAATCAATCTCGTCACCCAGCGGTTAAATAATTAATAATGAAAGGTCTTTATGAGCCAAGAAATCATTGATTTAAAGGATGTGCTGGAACGTGTCCAAGGGGACAAGGAATTGCTCGTTGAGCTTTTGGATATTTACCAGGAAGATTTTTTGGTAAAACGCCAAGCGTTGGGAGATGCCATTGCAGGTCAGGACATTGCTAAAGTAAAGGAAGTTGCCCATTCGATGAAAGGGTCCTCTGGAAATATTTCTGCCAAGCCTCTGTACGCGGCCTGTCTTAAAATAGAGAGCCTGGCCAAAGAAGGTAAAACCGAAGGTATGCAGGAAGTGGCTGTGGCTATCGACGGCTATTTTGAAGAAGTCAAGGTTTTCGCCGCGCGTTTTAAGAAGGAACTGGCCGGTTGATGAACAAGGCTGGCATCCTTGCCTTGATTTTCTTTGGATTGCTGGCCTTCTGTAATGCCATCCGGCATCCTTTTGTCCACGATGATGTCGTTTTCATCCTCAATAATCCCCATATTACCGAGTTCAATCACCCCCTGGAGTTGTTTAAAGTAAAGACAACCTTAGGGGGTATTAATGTGTATTACCGTCCCGTATTAGAGATCATTTACCGATTTGAATATTTTCTTTTTGGTCCACATCCTTACGGGTTTCACTTTTTCAACATTATGGTGCATATTGCCAATGGGATTTTACTTTTTGGTTTATTGCAGCGATTGAATTTCCGTCCACCGGTCGCCTGGGTCATTGCCTGCATTTTTTTAATTCACCCTGTCCAAACGGAGGCTGTCAGCTGCATCTCGGGCATTTCAAATCTATGGATGACACTCGGCATTCTCTTGGCGTTGCATGCTTATTTAAACCGATGGTACACGGCTACCCTTTTCTGTTTTTTGATGGCTTTTTTGAGCAAAGAACAGGCCATGATTTTCATTCCCTTGGTGATAGTCATTGATTACAGCCGGGACGCCGCAAAGAATTATCGTTCGTGGTTCCTGTTTAGTCTATTTACCGGGTTCTTGCTATGGTTGCGACAAAGCGTCACTGGCGCATCGCTTCTAAAAGATATCATGGTTTCGCCGGAAGAGTTTTATTTACGGTTAGCGGCCATCCCGAGAGATATGGGGATGTACTTGCGTTTGATATTTTGTCCCTATGATCTCCATTATTACCGCAGCACGGATATCTTGCAGCCTAATGGGGTAGCCTGGATACTGGCTTTATTATGCGTGACAGGTATTTTTTATGTTCTTCGCGTTTATCCACGGGTACGCCCCAGGCTCTTGTTAGGCCTCGGATGGTTCTTGGCCACCTTGCTTCCCGTGTTAAATATTACATCATTGGTCAATGAATATTCATTTATTCTGACATCCGAACATTTTTTGTACTTACCGATGGTTGGAATTTTGATCATCGTCGCTTCTGCTGCCGATTATTTTCTAACGCATTTTAGAAAGTTGCTATTAGGCATTGTCATTACCGCCTGTCTTTTATTGACCTGGTATCAAAATACTTTTTGGAGCAGCGAGATTGCCTTGTTCGGACGCATGCTCCGTTTTGAGCCTGATTTTGGGCGCGGTCACCTGCTGTTGGCCAAGGCCTATTATTTTAACGGACGTCCTCAAGAGGCTGACCCGCATTTTAAGAAAGCCTTTATAGTTATGTCCAGTTATGCAAAGAAGACGAATAATTTAACGGCGAAGAATTTTTATTTGTTGATGACAAGAGACATTTTATTCGACTGGGCCTCTAATGATAGTGCGATGGGCTATTGGTCGAAGGCTTTGGATAAGTACCGGCAAGCGGCATCTATCGACGGTAGAGATGCGTCCTTATACAATAACATGGCATTTGTTTATCTGCACATGGGGGACAAGAAAGACGCTTTCCTCAGCCTCAAACAAGCCCTGCGTATCGACCCCGCCTTTACCCAAGCCCGGATGAATCTAGAACGTTTAGGGCCGCCCTAAGTGTTTAGCTACCCATGTCATTCCTGCGAAAGCCGGAATCTTTTTCTATAGTTTAAAGACCCCGGCTTGCGCCGGGGTGACATGTACCGCTAAACATCTATGGCCCACTCTAAAGCTCTCCTAAACGCCTTTTGCGTTTGGATGCATTCTGTGCTATTTTGTAATGTTCTATGCCTATAAATTTAGCTTATTAATATAAGGATGCCTATGTTCTTGATCATCATCATGGCTTTTGTTGTCTTGATTGCCTTGGCTATTGTGATTTACATGTTACCTTCGGACCCGGCGGGTAGGCCCAAGAGGAAAAAAGAGAAGGAGAAAAGAACGGCGGCGGTTGCGCCTGCCCCTGGCGCTGTTGATACCAGTAAGGACTGGAAATCTATCGCTGAGCGGTGGGAGAAGCATAATCAGTCCTTGCAGGGTGAAATTGAAAAGATGAAGATGGACCAGAAAAGGGCCCAGCAATCCGTTGATGAACGTAAGACGGAGGCGCGGGAGTTGGTTGAGAAACTGGCTCTCGAAAAGAGCTGGAGGGAAAAAGAACAGGAAACTCTTGAGAAATTGAAGAACCACGAAAAAGACCTGAAAGACCAGATTTTTCGTACTGAAAGTGATTTAGAGAAAGAACACTCTAACCGCCTGCGCCTGGAGCGGGAATTGCAGGATAACAAGATCAAGTATGAACAGGTCCTTGAAGAAAAGCGGCAGCTGTCCATCAAGGCCAGCAGCCAGCAAACGACGCTGGATGCCAATGCCAAAGAAATTCGTGAATTAAAGTCGCAGAACGTACAGCTTAAAGATAAGCGTGAAGATATTCAATGGGTGGCTAAAAGTGAATTCGATGATCTGAAAAAGTCTTTTGCCGCCAAAGAACAGGAACTGGCCCGACTGAAACAAAATCAAGCCCATGGATAATTTCCCTTTTGCCCACAGAACCAATTGGTGCCAGGAGACCAACCCTTTAAGCAAGGTCCGTGAAGAACTTGCCAAACAAGATATTCCTGTCTTGGACCTGACCGTCTCTAATCCAACAACCGCCGGTTTCACCTACCCGAACATGGTCCTTTCTGGGTTAGACTCGTTACATAATTTCAGCTATGAACCAGAAACTTGCGGCATGTTAAGTGCACGTGAAGCGGTGGCCCAATATTATGCCCGTCGTCACGAGTTGATCCTCTCGCCTCACGATATTATTTTGACCGCCAGCACCTCTGAGGCTTATTCTTTCTTGATGAGACTCTTGGTTAATCCTGGTGAGAAGGTCCTTATCCCCAAACCCAGTTATCCTTTATTTCAATACCTCTTGGAAATCAATGATGTGCAATTTGAGCAGTATCCTCTTGTCTATAACGGTCAGAAATGGTGTCTGGATGCCGGGGGCCTGGAGCGTCTGGTTGATTCAACAACGAAGGCCATCATTGTGGTCAATCCCAATAACCCTACAGGCTCCTTTCTTAACCAAGTGGAGGTGGATTTTCTAAATGAACTGTGCGGCAAGCATCAATTGGCGCTCATTTCGGATGAAGTTTTTTTCGATTATGCCCTCACCAAAGAAGATGGTGTAAGTTTGGGAGGTAACCGCAAAGCCTTGACCTTTGTTTTGGGAGGGCTTTCAAAAACACTGGGTCTTCCGCAGATGAAATGCGCGTGGATTTTGGCGTCCGGCCCCCAAGCCCTTTTGCAGGAATCACTTTCCCGTCTTGAAATCATCGCCGACACTTATTTGTCTGTCAATACGCCCGCGCAAAATGCTTTGGAATTTTGGTTTGATTATATGTCTGGTGTCCAGGAACAGATCACAGCACGGGTCCAAGAAAATTGGCGTTATCTGCGTGCCCATTTAAATGATCATGCCCAATTATTAAATCTTCAGGGAGGCTGGTCCGCGACCTTGCGTCTTCCGGCCATAAAGTCAGAGGAAGAGTGGGTCGTGGAGTTTTTAAGGGAGGACCATGTGTCGGTCTATCCTGGTTATTTTTTCGATTTTGACCGGGGAGCCTATATTGTTTTAAGTTTGTTGACGGTGCCCTATGAATTTCAAGAGGCTGTCGGCCGGATCATGAAGAGACTTTCTAAAATATAACGATAAGCTTTTCACAATTCAGGTGGAATTTGTTAAGATAAACCTATGGCTAAAAGACCTAACTGGGACGAATATTTCATGAAGCTGGCTATGTTGGCCTCCGAACGCGCCACCTGCCCGCGTATGCATTGCGGGGCTGTATTGGTCAAGGATAAAAATGTCATTGCCACGGGCTATAACGGATCTATTCCCGGGGATCAGCACTGCGAGGATGTGGGTTGCCTTTTAGTAGATAATCACTGTGTAAGGACCGTCCACGCGGAAATGAATGCCATTGTCCAGGCGGCACGGCGGGGTCACGGAGTGGACGGCGCCATCGCGTATGTGACAAACATGCCCTGTACCACGTGTGCCAAGGCCCTGATTACGGCTGGTGTTAAGAGGGTCGTCGTCTTTTCAGATTATCATGGCACGATGGCCACTGATTTTTTTGCCAAGGCTAAGGTCACGATCGACCGCATTGAAATGCCCCCCAAGGCCATCCATTACGATATTAAAAATTATTCCTCGGCCAAATGAGTCCACACCCAATCAAAATATTGATCGCTGATGATGAGTCTATGGTCCTTGAGATCATGGCACGCAAGATCGCCTCGCAGGGCTATGAGGTCATTACGGCTAATGATGGCCAGGAAGCGTGGGCCAAAATTGTCAGGGATGTCCCGGATATCATCCTCTTGGATTTGAATATGCCTAAAATGGATGGATGGACGGTGTTGAGTCAATTGCGCAAAAATCCTCCGACCAAACGATGGCAGCCGGTCATCATTGTCTCTGCGCAAAATGAACTCGGCAGTTTCCAAAAGGGCGTCAATCTGGAAGCTGACCATTATTTGACCAAACCCTGCCAAATGGAAGATATTCTAAAAGGTATCCGCCTGATGCTTTCCTTAGTGCCCCAGCGAAATCCGTAAGAGTTATGCTACGCATACTGTTCTATATTTTAGTGATCTTGGGCCTGGTGATGGCTGGGATTCTTGCTCTGGCGCGGTATCTGGAGTCTGCCGGCGTGTTTTTTCCCAGTAGCCGCATGGATGTTGACGCTGCGGTGATGGGTTTGCCGTGGGAAGATATCTTTTATAAGACCAAGGACCACCATACCATCAATGGCTGGTTTTTTAAGAACCCCCGCGCCCATGCTACGATTATTTTTGCCCATGGCAATGCCGGTAACATGAGTGACAGGTTATTTAAAATAAAATTCTTTTATAATTTGGGATTAAATGTATTTATTTTCGATTACCGCGGTTACGGCAAAAGTGAAGGTAGACCCACAGAAGCTGGCATTTATTTAGACGGCCAGGGCGCCTATGATTATCTGCAATCCCGGGGGGATGTGGATATGACGAAGATTATCCTCTATGGTGCCTCTATAGGAGGCGTGGTGGCGATTGATCTGGCCACCCACAGGCCGGCTGCTCTTTTGGTCGTCGAATCTTCCATTTCTAATGCCAAGGACATGGCCAAGGTCTTTTATCCTTTCGTGCCCAGCTTTGTCCTAAGTCTCAAATTTGATTCCCTCGAAAAAGTAAGGACCTTGAAGCTTCCAAAATTATTTATCCATAGCCCGGATGATGAGGTGGTGCCCTATTGGGTCGGCCAAAAACTCTTTGAAGCTGCCGCGCAGCCTAAGGAATTCTTAAAGATCCATGGGGGGCATAACGACGGTTCTATTACGGTCGACCCACCAGCTGCCGGAGAATTTATCCGGATACTTAAAAGCATGGAGTTGATATAGGTCCATATCTTAGTAGTGGATTCCCACTTTCGCGGGAATGACGAACAACGATGAGTGTCGGATATGACGACCGAAAATGACGATGTCATCCCCGCGAAAGCGGGGATCCAGAATACAAAGGGGAAACTTGGATATGAAAAATATATTCTTAAAACGTAAAAAAACCTTAATTCTGGGTGAACAAGGCCAGCCGGTGCAGCTTAAAGGCGTTAATTTTGGCGGCTGGCTCATGATGGAAGCTTATTTTGTGAATGCCCCAAGCTTGGCCCAGCGGCTTTTTGAAAAGGAATTCACCAAGCTGTGCGGCGCCAGGGCTCTGGCCGATTTGATGGCAAAATTCAGGGATAATTTTATTACCGAGGCAGATGTGAAACAGGTAGCGGATTGGGGAATGAACTGTATCCGGCTGCCTTTCCATTATAAGGTAGCGGCAGATAATCGGGCTATTGCCTATCTGGACAAGTCCATTGCCTGGGCCCGGAAGCACAATGTCTATTTAATATTAGATTTGCATGCGGCCTATGGCGCCCAGAATCCTGATTGGCATTCCGACAGCATCGATGGCAAAACGGAATTGTGGACCAAGAAATCCAATCGTCAAAAGACTTATGCCTTGTGGGAGAAATTGGCTGACCGCTATAAAGATGAAACCATCATTGCCGGCTATGATCTCCTTAATGAAACAGTCATGAAAGATAATACCCTGTTAAATGAGTTTTACCGCGAATCCATTAAAGCGGTACGCCGTTGTGATAAGAATCATATGTTATTTATAGAAGGTCAACAGTGGGCCCAGCAAATTGATGTGCTGGATGATTTTGAGGATGATAATTGGGTCTACAGCATCCACTATTATGAGCCCATGGAGTTTGCCTTTAACTTGATCCAGTTCTTGCATTATCCCTGGGACACTTGTAACAAGGACACCATCCGCCGCCGGATGGAGGGCTATTCCCAATTGGCCCGCAAAAAGCAGCGTCCTGTGCACGTGGGCGAATTCGGTGTCAATTACCGCCAGGGTTTTTTTAACGAACACGTTTATCTGCAGGACGAACTCAAAGCCTTTAATGATTTTGGTTTCCACTGGAATTACTGGACCTATAAAGCTGTCAAGAACCATATGTTTCCCGATGGCATCTACGGCTATTATCCCAATCCTCCCTGGGTCCATCGCCAGGGCCCCATAACCGGCTGGAACACCTGGGGCCAATTATGGGCCGGGCAAAAGCAAGAGATGACCGCCTCCTGGCGCACCAAAGCCTTTAGTCTAAACACTCATGTAATTGAAGCGCTCAAAAAAGCCCTGTAAAGTTTTTTATTTCGAGCCCTCGCGGGGAGTTTGCATTAATGCCGTCTGTTAGTCTATGTATTTCAATAGTTTGCAGACGGCATTTTTATTTCGTCGACGATAAAAACCCGAGTTTTTCAGAATAAAAACCTTCCATGATATTATTATTGCGGATGGTTTTTTATTTTTAACGATGGTAGAATTATTTGTTATGAAAAACCGACCGATCTATGTGGAACGATTTATTCAATCTCCTTTTATAGAAGTCTGGGAACACACGCAAGATCCATCAAAGCATCAACAATGGGACTTACGCTTCAGTGAGATTGTCTATCTTCCCAAAACTTCACCGGAAGCAGCACAATCGTTTCTATATACGACCAGGATAGGTTTCAGCTTTAAGGTTTCAGGAAAAGGGGAATCTATTGGTACACACAATAATAATAATGGCGAAAGCACGTCCGCGTTAAAATTTTGGTCGGATGAATCTATTTCCCTGATCCAAGCAGGATCAGGTTATTGGAAATATATTCCCCAGAATAACGGCATCAAATTTTTGACTTGGTACGATTATAAAGTTCGATTTGGCTTCTTGGGACAGGGAATAGATTATATTTTTCGACCTCTCTTAGGATGGGCCACAGCTTTAAGTTTTGATTGCCTAGGACTTTGGTTGGAGAAAGGGATAGCTCCTAAGACCTCCTTCGACCGCTTTATGATCCAATGGTTAGTACGTTGGGCTCTGGCTCTTACGTGGTTTTATCAGGGATTGGTCCCTAAAATTTTGTTTAGAGATACTGGAGAATTGGAAATATTACGGGCTTCAAGGATTTTTCACGGCCAAGAATCATTAATTCTCTCAATGGTCGGAACAGGAGAGATCATTATTGGTATTTTATTTCTTATTCAAGGGCAGAGCCGTCGAATTTACTATGTGAATATAATTTTATTGATCATTTTGATGTGCGGTGCATTTTATAGTCAGCCGAAAATATTTACCTATCCGTTTAATCCATTGACTTTGACATTAGGCATGATAGCTTTAGCTGTAATAGGCATAAGAACAATGAATGACCTTCCCAGTGCAAATCATTGTTTGAGAAAGCAGGTTAAATAATGGAATCAATATATCGTACAGCTTTAGGCCATGAATTTACAAAACTACATCCACAAATTCAGAAAAGGTTTGGTTTCTCGAGTAAAGATAACTTGGCGGCGATTGGAACAGGGGTTATGCAGAATGTATGGCATGGAAAGTTTTATACATTACCTTTTCTTGCTGTTGGTACATGGCGCAACATCATGTTTCCATCGCAGGGCAAGAATATCCCTTTTACGATTGAGAATTATGCGTATCGCGATAGTTTGAGCAGGGAAACTGTTACCTGGATCAGGACATTTCAATTTATTCCCCGTGTCCGAAGATTCGATGCCACTATGATATATAGCGAAGAGAGAAAAAAAATAGTGGATTATTTAGGCACGCATCAGCATCTGGCCGTGGATATTGATGCTTCTGTTGCGCCAAATGGTGGGATTCGTATTCGTTCAGGGGAACAACGGTTTTATGAAGGTCCGGTCCAATTTGTGTTTCCGATGATTTTTTCCGGACGGGCGGAAGTTTGCGAATGGTATGATGAGACCAGAAATAAATTTAAGATTGAGGTGAATGTTCACAATGATATCTGGGGCCCACTTTTTGGTTATTCCGGGACTTTTGATGTGGAATTTAAAAGGGTAACACCTCAAGAGATTCCTATTGATGTCAAGCCTTTGAGAGAAGAAAAACGCGAATAAGAATCGAATGCAAGAGCGTTCGACCAGGGTTTAGTTCAAAATAACCCATCTTTCAGCTGATTTAGCCTGTGTAAGCCCCAAAACGACCTCATAGAAAAAGTTCGGATTTTGGGGGTGACCGGGGAGTTTGTTTAGTCGGTGCGGGAAATCCGAACTTTTTGTTCGGCATAAAAAAAGCCATCCTTTTAAGGGTGGCCTTTTTGTTGCCTATCTTTTTCTTTGAATATTCTTTAATGGCATAGTAAAATACGGAATAAAATATAAATATATCTAGCGGTTCTTGATGGCGTTTGTATGGTAATCAGCACCGGCTTCCCCGTGATCGTCTTTGCGGGAGCGAATCACAATATTATTAACACTGTCAGTGTTCCACGGTAAAATGGCGAATAGCGATTTGACTGCGCGCGATGAAAGGGAAAAAATGCACATATTGATGAACAACATCGAACTTATCGGCACAAGATTACCAGAGCATATCGGTATTATTCCGGATGGGAACAGAAGATGGGCCGAGCAAAAAGGAATACCTAAAGAAAAAGGGTATGAAAAGGGAATTGATCCTGGTCTGAGCCTTTTTAAATTATGCCAGCAGACAGGCATCAAGGAGATCACTTATTACGGGTTTACCGCAGATAACACCAAAAGACCTGCAGAACAAAAAAGAGCTTTTACGGATGCCTGCATCAAGGCTGTCAAAATACTCTCCGCGGAAGATGCTTCCTTGCTGGTTTTAGGCAACAGTGATTCGCCGGCTTTTCCAAGAGAATTGATGCCCTTTACAAAACGAACAACTTTTGGAAAGGGAGGAATCAAAGTTAATTTTTTAGTAAATTATGGTTGGGAATGGGATCTGAATTCATTGAAAATGGTCGACCCTGATCAAAAGAATATTGTCAATTTCATAAAGTCAGCAGAAGTTTCCAGGATTGATTTGATTATCCGTTGGGGAGGACGAAGAAGGTTGAGCGGATTTTTGCCTGTACAGTCGATCTACTCTGATTTTTTTGTGATCGACGATTATTGGCCGGATTTTAAACCGGATCACTTCTTCCACGCCCTAAACTGGTATCAGAAACAAGACGTCACTTTGGGTGGTTGATCGGAAAAATCGCATGGTTCTGGGGACACGAGACATCATTCATCACCTTCTTCAGCCAACGACCCCACTAGTTTAAAATAACCCAACGATCACCGCTTTTAGCATTGGTTAGCCCTAAAATGACTTCATACGAAAAGTTCGGATATTGGAGGTGACCGGGGAGCTATATGATTAATCCCAGCGCACCTGTGCTGGAGTGGTTTATAAACAGC
Organism: uncultured Planctomycetales bacterium; assembly: GCA_964555945.1. GTDB lineage: Bacteria > Omnitrophota > Gorgyraeia > Zapsychrales > Fredricksoniimonadaceae > JABDGZ01. The sequence goes on along the minus strand of CAZKUL010000044.1, from coordinate 2,482 downwards.
CCTTTTTCGGTCGATTGATCATGAAAAGGACTGTTTTTTTTGGTATAAGGATTAGGACAGTACTCATAACGTTTGACAATATTAACGCTACATGTTATGCTTTCATTGTGATACATTCATTCGCTTGTAAGGAAACCGAGCGCCTTTTTAACCGCGATTATTCACGGAAAATCCCGCTTGGGATTCAGCGCTTGGCGGTGCGTAAACTATGGCTTTTGGATGCAACTGTGGAAATAAATGCCTTACGGATCCCACCGGGAAACAGGCTTGAAGCTTTGAAAGGTAGTCGTTTGGGGCAACATAGTATCAGGATCAATGACCAATGGAGGATATGTTTTGTTTGGCGTGATGGCAATGCGTATGATGTCGAAATCGTAGATTACCATTAAAGAGGAGCATTCTTATGAAAAATAAAAAAATGGCACCGATTCACCCGGGCGAAATTCTTTTAGAAGATTTCTTAAAACCCATGGGCATAAGCCAGTACCGGCTGGCCCAGGACATCAGTGTTGCGCCAAGGCGTATAAATGAAATTATCCATTGTGCCCGGGCAATAACTGCGGATACGGCATTACGGCTTGGTAAGTATTTTGGAATTTCAGCTCAATTTTGGGTTAATTTGCAGGCGCATTATGATTTGGCCGTGCAGGAAGATCATTTAGGAAAGCGACTTGATCGTGAAGTACATGTTTATGCTGCAGCTTAGCCCAGTGGGAGGCAGGTTTAATTCAAAATAACCCATCTTTCAACTGATTTAGACTGTGTAAGTCCCAAAATGACCTCATATGAAAAATTCGGATTTTGGGGGTGACTGGGGAGTTTGCTTAGTTGGTCCAGGAAATCCGAACTTTTTGTTCTGCAAATCAAAAAGCCATTCTTTTATATGAGTTTAAAATTAATCAGAGAGTCTAAATTTAATATCAATGTACCTATCTGAAAAAGAGATCCGTGATTGGGTAGAGAATGATGCTATCTTTTTTCGCGGTAAAGAATATTGGCTGCAGAAGCGGGTGAAAAGTTTGAATCGGCTTTCAGCTGATGAGATCACCGCCGTAGTCGCCGGTTCTGACCGTTATGACGTGGGGATCCGTTTTCATAAGGGCAAGATAGCAAGCACCTGCAGCTGCCCTTATGAGTGGGGGATTTGTAAACATGTGGTGGCCGTGCTGTTGCAATGGTCCCACGAGAGTGCGATTGCCTCGATTCAACAGGCTTCCGGTAAAGGCCTGCCCCATTCCCACCCCTTAGTGCGCAAGGAACCTTATAGTCTAGATCAATTATTTTCCGAGCCGGCTAAAGAGATTCGCCTGCGATTAGAGCTCTCCTCGCTGTCGGGCGCCAATCTGGAGTCCAAGGGCACCAAGGCCAGGGTCAGGATCATTGACGCGCAAGGTCATAAAAGGCCAAGCGAAATAGATAATTTGCGTGATTTTGTGGACCGTTCCATGGCCTATGGCGGTGATGGCCAATGGAGCTTGCTTAATGATTCCCAACAATATTTCCTTCATTTGTTGGCTTCCTTCCAGCAACCATACCATGCGACCTTTCTTAGACCTTTTCAGGTATCTCTTATCTTAAATGCCTTTGCTGATTTAAGCGGGGTGGAACTTTACGCCGGGGCCACGCAACCCGTTGAAGTTTGCGGCCATCAGACACTTGAGGCCAAGATCATTTTAGGATTGACAACAAAGCGCAAGCTGCGGGTCATTCTTGAATTTCCTGATCCTCAAGATCCGTTAAAGAAACGCTGGCCAAGTATTATTGAGGGCAGGCCTGCCTGGTGTTACCTTGAGGAAGATTTTAAATTTATGCGTTTGCCCAAAGGCATTGACCGCCGCCTGGTGCATACCTTGGGATCCAATTCGGCCATGATTTTTGAACAAGACCAGGCCGCCGACATTCTGAAGACTGTTGAAGGCCTTAAAAGTCACTGCACCCTTTGCTATGATTCCCCAGAGTTGGGTCAAATCCAACCGGTGAAGCTGCCATTGCGCTTGGAGATGACGGTTGATTATGAAGGAAAATATTTATCGGTTCTGCCCAAGGCCGTTTATGGTGAGCATATTTTATCATTAAAAGAAATGCTTGACCGAAAAGAACATACCCTGATTGAACGCCAGGGTGGGCTGTTTAATCTTCAGCGAGACCTCGTTAAAGAAGTTGAACTATTGCGCTTTCTCCTCCAAGAGTGCGCCCTGGATATTTTTCAGGGGAATGTTTTACGGACTAGTGACCAGGACCGCATGGCCGAACTTATTTATGAAAAACTTCCCACATTTGCAGATCGTTGTGAAATATCTATTTCTTCCCAGGTCAAGAAGGTTTTCCATGTCCATGATGTCTTTGAACCTTTTGTGCGCGTGGGGGACGATTCTGGCATCAACTGGTATGAATATGATATCGGCTTTACCCTTAATGGTCAGGGGCAGGACATTTCTTTCAGGGAGATCCAATACCAGTTGATGCAGGGCAAGAATTACGC
>CAZKUL010000043.1:0-19360 GCA_964555945.1 uncultured Planctomycetales bacterium | reverse complement strand
TCCCGCTGTTAGCTGTCGAGGTTGTTCCTACTGTATAGCTCGAGCCTGTGGCGCCAATTATTGTTGAGTATGTGCCGGCACCCGGGGCTTCCTGCAGCCATTGATAGGTCGGCGCGGGTGATCCCGTTGCCGTTACCTTAAAGGTTGCGAGGGTTGGCGCTATGACGGTCACATTGATTGGTTGAGTGGTGATATTTGGGCTAACAGCTGCATTGACTGTTAGGCTTGCTGGGTTACTGGTCACACTTCCTGAGGTATTACTCACCACACATTTATAGAGTGTCCCACTGTTAGCTGTTGAGGTTGTTCCTATAGTGTAGCTCGATCCTGTAGCGCCTAGTATAGTTGAGTATGTGCCGGCACCTGGAGCTTCCTGCAGCCATTGATAGGTCGGTGTGGGCGTTCCTGTTGCTGTGACCTTAAAGTTTGCTAAGGCTGGTGCTATGACGGTCACATTGAATGGCTGAGATGTAATGCCCGGAATTAAAGAAGTATCGCTGTAAGTAGTATTAATTCCAAGTATTAAGCAACTTACAACGAAAATAGAAAATGACCGTAAATAGCGCAAGTTCATTTAAAAACCTCCGAGAATTTGCAAGTAAATTTCCCAACCCAAACAACGTTGGATTATGGCCTATTTTTAAAGACTTGTATTTGGAATTATATAGATACTATAACAGGGCCAATTTATTAAGGCAAGAATTAATTCTCAAAGCTCACGACCAAACTGCGCTATAAAATCAGATAGTTTCATATTCCTACCAATTGTCATTTCCGCGATAGCCTGATGGATAAATGGCTGCTATATTAAGTATTCGGCACGGATATTAAGTTCTCGGCACATTCAGGGATTTTTCGCCAAATGTCTGCGAGGAGTTATGATAAAAATTTTCAAAATAAAGAGAATCTAAGAAACAGGGAATATAAATATCCCGTGCCGAGAACTTAATATTCCAACTCTTCATCCTTCACGCTGCCTTTGGTGTTAAAAAATGGTTTCGGGATCAAAAAAAATTTCTCGCTTATAATGCCTGCGCACAAATTAACAAACAGCTATGAGCAGTTTAAATGATGGATTATCTTTGCGCATTGATCAGCATCAAATTCATTTCCATAATATTTTAAAAAAAGCTCTGCCCGTAATTCGATGGGCGCTAAGTTCGGAGTTTGCCTCAGAATAGCGTTTATGACCAATTGCTTTGAACAACTAAACATGGAACAACCCATGACAAGCCTTTGTTCAGGCGATTTGGCTTGCATAAGCGCTCGCATTTTTTGCTTCATTAAAGATGAAGTGTCATCCATTTATTGATATCGAATTATGCGTGCATTATAAGGAAGAAATTGTTCTTTTTGCGACTGTTCGTTTTTAGCCAAAAGTTTTTGTTGTTGAAGGAATCCTGAGCCGAAGGGCGAAGGATGTCTGAACTTGTTTGAGCCGGAAGCTTCCGGAGAAGCTGCAGGCGAGTTGTACAGACACTGCAACAACAGAGAAACTTTTGGCGTTAAAAAAACGTAGCCAGGAGCAAAAAGAACAATTTGTTTCTTATAATGCTTGGCATACACTGGACGTTTAACGAACTCCCCTAACTCCGTGTTTATACTATTGCAAATTTGATAACCTGACTGCCGCAGCGAGCGGCAGGTCTCTTTATAAAGAAAGAAGGGAATAATATATCGACTACATTGTCAAATTAATTCTTAATGCTGGATTCCCGCTTTCGCGGGAATGACAATCTATAGTGTACTACTTTAGCCCTACACCCATGCCAAAAATGTAATGACACATCGGCGCATAGCCGGTGTGGAGGACTTCGTCGTTCATGCCGAACATAAAGACGCGTTTGAAATATTTGGACATCATTTTCTTGAGTGAAGCCTGGCTTTGCAAATTGATATGCTGCACGCGGCTGCGCGGAGAGGCATATTTATTGGCGGTGATATTGGGCGTTCCCACAATACAGACGCCATCGTCTTTAAGACATGCGCATTGATTTTCAAAAAAAGACTTATTCAACGGTTTGTCTAAATGTTCAATGACATCAATCGAAAAAGCCCCATCAAACTTCTCTTGGAGAGAACCATCACAGATACTCATGGCCCTGAATTCCACATTTTTGAGCATATTCAACCGACGGCGGTTTCCTTGGATATGCCTGATATCCGGTTCGATGGCGATGACTTTTTTGGCCATCTGCGCGATGATTGGCGTGCCAAATCCATCCCCGCAGCCGACCTCCAAGACAAGGTCCATCCCTTCCAACATTTTGGCACAGAATTTATAGCGGGCTAAAACAAAGCCCAGGTGCTTGGGGTCATTGAGCAAGCTATAAGAAGACCAGGGCCCAAGCTTCAAAGAGTCAATGAATTGGTAGTCGGTGCCTAGTTTGTAGGCTTCTTGTTGGGATATTTTGGTTTTAGACATTTATTATTTTTACCCCCTCCCTAACCCTCCCCACAAGGGGGAGGGAAAATAGCTAGGGACTTTGGAGAAAATTGTTTCCCTGGCGACGTAATTTATACATATTGGGATCTTTTTTCAACGCTGCAAGCAGGCGCTGGCGTTTGCCTTCCCGCCAGGGGTCATAAACAACTGAGAAATTCCGGCCGCTGGTCAATGCCTTGGGCTGTGCGCACACCCATTCAATGCAGGCATCGATATCCTCCAAGCTTGTCGAGGGTTTTTGCTTGATATCATGCTTAGTCTGGGCCCGTTTAAGACTTGAGACTTTCTCGCCTTTAAGGATATCGTTGTGGATCTTAGTCAATGTCCATCCTGGCCCAATAATACTCACATGCAAATGAGGATATTCAGCATCAATAAATTCAACCATCTTTGTCAGCATGATTTTAGAAATGGCGTAGGCGGACATGTGACGCACTGTCCCGTTGGCACCCCCACCGGCAAAAAAGACGACTCTGGCCTGACGGTTGCGCAAGGGAAACAATCCATGCACCAGCCGCAGGGGCGCTATCGCATTGACCAGCAATGAGTCCTGCCATTGGTCAAAATCACATTCAAAAAAATCTTGGGCAGGCAATAAACTGCCAACCGAACAGATCAGGCGGTCCCAGCGTACCTGCCGTCGCCTTAAATAGAGTATGAAATTATTGATTTGACGCGGTTGACTGATGTCCAGCTTACAGAAGTCTTTATTCTTGCTATCGAGACCCTGGAGGTTCTTTTCCTGGCGATAGGTACCAATGACCTTCCAGCCCCGGGCTAAATATTGTTTTGCCAAATAATTTCCGATATCCGAGGATACCGAAATAATGACCACGGTTTTAGACATGTCTAATAGGGGCCTACAAAGGTGTCTTTGATTTCAATTTCAGGGATGGATATCTGGTTTTTATCCAATATTTGTAAAACAGCTTGAATGACATTTTTATGCGTCGGGTGAAAAGCCTCTTCAATTTTCTTGGAAACACCTGCTGGATATTCAGGCCAGCCAACCCGTTTAATAGGGGCCTTGAGGTGATGAAATGCCTTATCAGCCATACGGGCGGCTACCTCGGAGGCAAAAGAACAGTTAAGCCAATCAGGGTCCGTGCAAATCAAGCGGCCGGTCTTTTGGACTGAGGTCAGGATCGTCTGCTCATCCAACGGTTGGATGGTCACCGGGTCAATCACTTCCAATTCTATCCCAAACTCACTTAAGATATAAGCTGCCCTCAATGCTTCGGGCACCATTCCTGAGGTGGCCACCACCGTCACATCTGTGCCTTCCCTGCTGATACGGGCCTTGCCCAAAGGTAAACGATAAGACTCTTGGGGCACCGCCATTTTATGATAATACAGGCTGCGGTGCTCAATAATGACGACAGGAATTTTTTGATACATGGCTTCCAGGCTGATCCCTTTAATGTCATAGGCATTACTGGGGGCCGCAACGATCAACCCCGGAAAATGGGCGAATACCGCCTGCAAATTCTGGGAGTGCGTCGGACCCTGGCCCCATCCCTTACCGATAATGGCCCTGATGGTCATGCCCACTTCACTTTTGCCGGCATAGGTATATTTCCATTTCGCCGCGCCATTGATCATCTGGTCAAGGGCCAGGAACATAAAATCATTGCGCGAATGGACCAGGATGGGATGTTTGCCATTGAGAACGGCACCAATAGCAATTCCTGTCAACGCGTTTTCACAGGCAGGGACATCGAAAACACGGCTGGGACCGAAACGTTTCGTCGCCTCGAGCGTTGTGGCAAAAATCCCCCTGCAGTCATCAACGCCCAAACCAAATAAAAATACGTTTGGATTAGCCTCCATCCCCTGCACTAAGGCTTCTGATATTGCCTGGCAATAATCAATCTGTCTGGACATAATCCCCATATCTAATATACTGCGTCATAAATTACTTGTCATTCCGGCGAAAGCCGGAATCTTGTACCAAACTGTTTAAGGATCCCGGCTTCCGCCGGGATGACAAAGAGTCAAATGTAAAGAAACGTTAGACACACCACACTAATACACATGTTCCGTTAACGTAGCCATCTCCGGCCAGGGGGCCTTTAATGCCGCCTCATAGGCCTGATCAGCCTTAATCATCCAATGATCTTTCATGGCCTGCACCTCGTCCTGGCTTATCAAATTCTCATCGATCAATCGGGCCGTTAAAAGCGATACCGGGCAACGTTTGATCCAGGACTCAACCTCTTGGCGACTACGATAGCCCCGGTCAAAGTCCAGCAAAGGCCCCACATGTTCCCGCACGCGATAGGTCAAACATTCAATAAATAAAGGACCTTTGAGGTTACGCACATGATCCACCGTAATTTTGAATTTATCATAGAGCAGGCAGGCATCATTCCCATCAATTTGTTCCGTCGGCATTTCCGGGATGGCGACACGCGCTGCAATACTTGAAGGCGGCTGGCGGACCGACAACGGCGTATGCGTGGAATAGAGATTATTCTCACATAAAAACAGTACCGGTAACCTTTGAGTCACCGCAAAATTAACACTTTCGGCAAAAACGCCTTCTTCAATGGCCGCGTCTCCAAAAACAGCAACCGCCACTTGGTGGTTTTTATCCATTTTAAAAGACATGGCGGCACCAACGGCCACCGGTATCATGGCACTCAAAATGGGTGACGCATAAATACCGGCAGCAGGGTCTGTCAAATGGGCGGAGCCGGCCCTTCCCTGACAGATTCCCGTCTTTCTGCCGCAGAGCTCATCAAAAAAACCTTGAAAATCTCCCCCCTTGGCCAAATAAGAGGCATGGGAACGATGCCCCACAAATATTTGGTCTTGGGGACGTAATGCCAAACTCAAAGCGGCAGCAACAGCCTCCTGCCCGATAGACAAATGTGTCGGTGTGCGCATCTGTTGGTCTTTGGCATAGACCTCTACGATCTTCTCCTCGACCATGCGGATTTTCAGCATGAGGTCCAATAATTGTTTTTTTATCTGAGGGCTTGCCATATTAAGGATTCTGACTCTTGACCCAAGCCTGTTGCTTAGCGTGATTAATACTATGGATGCGCGCTAAGTTACGCTTGTGGTGCAATCTGCTTGTAGTTAAAGCAGCTTTTTTAGGTGTCTGTCCCAACGTATGGATTTTGTCAGTCAAACTATTCCACATCGTTTGCCGGTACGGATTTGGATAGGGAGAGCTTGTGGCCCAAGCCTGCGTGGTGATAATGACAACGAATAGGGCCGTCGTGAAAAACTTTCGATTCATAGCATCTCCTCCTTCGTAAAATTTCTAGCCATCAACAAACACCGACTAAAAACTTCATGAGAACTTCGCCTTTTTCTCCGTAAATGGTGTAGCGCCTAAAAGTATAATTCAAATATCGAGACTTATCAATATTTAGAAAATGTTATCTGTGATAGACTCCGCTTTTCCCACCGCTTTTATGGACCAGCCTTATATCCGTAATGATCATGTCCTGTCCTGAAAATTTCATCATGTCGTAAATCGTCAAACAAGCGACGGATACCGCAGCCAGGGCTTCCATCTCAACGCCTGTTTTTCCGGAACACAAAACCTCAGCAAAAACCCTGACGGCATGTTTTGATTTAATATATTCAAAAGTGACAGACACCTTTTCCAGCGACAAAGGGTGGCATAACGGGATGAGCGAAGGCGTGTTCTTGGCCGCCATGATCCCTGCAATTTTGGCCGTCTCCAATAAATTACCTTTAGGAGAACCGCTCTTTAAGAGAATTTTATACGCTTTGGGAGTAAATAGAACCCTTCCCTCGGCCCGGGCGACGCGCTTGGTTATGGGTTTATCTGTAATATCAATCATAATTGTATACGTAGGGGCGGACCTTGTGTCCGCCCGATGGTACGATTGCCCCTTACTCCCAACTTTTCAATTTCTTACGATTTTCTTTCTTAAAAGTATTTTTCTTTTTGGCTTCCAGTATCCGTTCTTTGGCTGACAAGGACCGTTTTCGGTTTTGGCGGCGAATTTTCTCCCTTTTGGCTTGGCGAAACAGACGTTCCTGTTCCTGCCTCTCCTCTAAAGCTTGCCGTAACATGTCCCAAGCTTTTTGACGATTCAAAAACTGGGTCCGAAACTGTTGGCATTTGACGATAATTCCAGAAGGTTTATGCAATAGCGCCACACAGGTAGCCACCTTATTTACATTTTGGCCACCCGGACCCGAAGAACGGACAAAAGATTCTACAACGTCTTCCTTTGAAATAATAATCCCGACCATTGTTTGCCTTTTGAGACCTTTCGAACCTTCAGGGGCAAAGATGAAAACGCTGCGCGCAACTTGTTTAAATTTTCAAGTGAAATGCCGGAAACAGCCAACAAACCATTTTTCTTAACAAAACCTATTATCTTGTGCTTATGTTCGATTAAATCTTCCGTAATTAAATTAGCTGCCACAAAATCATAAGTTTTTTTGGAGCGATAAGTCCCGATATCCGCCCGTTGAACATTAAAATACATTTGATTGGCCCTCATATTATCACGGGCCGCCTGAACACTCAACTCCCCTATATCAATGGCGCAAACAGACTGTGCCCCATATTTTAAGGCCATAAGGCCAAGGATTCCTGTCCCTGTGCCGATATCCATGAATGACTTGAAACGCCCCTGCTCATTCTCAATGAATTGGGCCATGAACTGCGTTGTTTCATGCAACCCCGTCCCAAAAGACAGTAGCGTATCCATGAATACGGCATCACATCCCCGCCGCGGTTTATACTTGTCCTTATACCAGACCGGTACCACATCCATTTTCTTGGTCAGCGGTGCTGGTCTCCAGTTGGTCTTCCATAAGGTCAGCCAATCTTTGGGCAAAAGACGGCGATGAGAGACTTTAACCCCGGCTAAATCCAGACGGCTAAAAAGTTTTTGGAACCGCTGGATCTTTGTCGCATCCTCATTGAATAATTGTAGGGAAGGTTTGGTTTTGGCAAAAGAAGTGACTAATTCGTTCTCCTTATGACCCAAATTTAAAAGCACCACTTTGACAATCTCAAGACTTTGCTCGTTCTGCGCTTGAATCCGCAATTGGTGGACTATCTTTGGGATCCTCTCCTGGATGTCTATCTGAGATTTATGTCTCATGATTTAAAACGGATGAGCGACGGCGCATATTCCTTGGGGGCCTCAAAACCTAAAAGATTTAACAGCGTGGCCGCCACATTGGCCAGACCCTGGCCTGGAAGATTGGCCATTTCATATTCGCCCTGATAGCCGGGATCAACAATGGCACAAGGGACCGGATTCAAGGAATGGGCCGTACTGACTTGTTTTTTTCCGTTTTTAACGGTGAACATTTCATCGGCGTTGCCATGGTCAGCCAACACCACAGCGATCCCGTTTAATTCACGGACCACCTCAAGCAAGCGGGCCACACCTTGATCCACCGCCTCAACGGAAATAATAATGGCCTCCGGGATCCCGGTATGCCCGACCATGTCTCCATTGGGAAAGTTAAGACGCCCAAATTTATATTGTCCACTTTTAAGAAGTTCAATGGTCTTGCTCGTTATCTCAGCGGCTTTCATTTTCGGGGCCTGGTCAAAACGGATCTTATCCGACGGAATTTCCACATAAATTTCCAATTTTTCATTGATATAGCCGGACTTATTGCCGTTCCAGAAATAAGTCACGTGACCATATTTTTGCGTCTCAGAGATGGCAAATGAAGAGATGCCATTGGCACACATGTAGGCCCCAACCGGCGCCTCTATTTCCGGGGGCGAAACCAGATAATGCCGAGGGACATGCAAGTCACCATCATATTCCATCATCCCCGCAAAAAGGACATCAGGTTCCCGGACACGGTCAAATTTATCAAAATCATTATTTTCAAAAGCCATGGATAACTCGATGGCCCTGTCCCCCCGAAAATTAAAAAAGACAACCGAGTCCCCATCCTCAATGGTGCCCACAGGGCTGCCATCATCCTCAATGACAAAGGAATCCAGATACTGGTCGGTCATCTTGGGGTCTTCCTTATAATAAGTTTCAACAGCTTCGCGGGCAGAGGCGAAACGGCGGCCGCGCCCCAGCACATGGGCCTTCCAGCCGCGCTCAACAATAGACCAGTCCGCATTGTAACGGTCCATCGTGGTCACCATGCGGCCACCTCCGGAGGCGATGCGATATTCATAGTCCTTATGGGAAGCATTGATTTCTGTAACCAGATTTTCAACTTTTTCAATATAGCCAAGGGCCGATTTCTCATAGACATCACGCCCATCCAAAAGCACATGGATACACACGCGCCGTACCCCTTCCTGGGCACAGCGATTGATGAGGGCGAGCAACTGGTCGATATGGGAATGCACGTTGCCATCGGATAACAGGCCTATAAAATGAAAAACCTTGTTGTCCGATTTTACCCGCTCGACCAATTTTTTCCATGTCTCTGTTTCAAACATGGCCCCGCTCTCGATGGACCTTTTGGCCAACTTGGCCCCCTGATCAAAAACGCGCCCTGCACCCAGGGCATTATGCCCCACTTCAGAATTACCCATATCCTCATCGCTGGGCATGCCTACGGCGGTGCCGTGCGCTTTAAGTTGGGTATAGAGTTTGGATTTCATTAATTCATCGAGGCAGGGGGTCTTGGCCAAGAATACCCCGTTGCTGTCATCCTCTTTGCCGATACCCACGCCATCCATGATGATGAGCAATAACGGCCCCTGACGCCCTGAAAAATTCGGTAATTTCTTTAATTCTAAAGACATATTTCCCTTTCTAAAAACTAACCTTCGGCGCTACCTGCGCCTGGTCTGCTGCTTTAAAATAGACGGCCGGTTGAGTCAAATGAGTAGCTGACGCAAAGAAGCTGCCGAATAAGCTTTGCTGGTACGCATTAAATTGCTGAACAGCTTGATTGTAACGCATCCGCTCGACGGCTATACGGTTCTCGGTGCCTTCCAGTTCGCTTTGCAGCTCCATAAAATTCTGGTCGGCTTTCAAATTAGGGTAGTTCTCCGAGACCATTAAAAGATGCGATAAGGCACCGGTCAAGGAGTTGGCTGCGGACACTTTATCAGGGATAGTTGCCGCCTGCCCCCATTGGCTGCGCAAGCGCGTCACTTCTTCAAGGACGTCCTTTTCATGGGAAGCATATCCCTTGACGGTCGCAACCAGATTGGGGATCAAATCAAAACGCCGCTGCAATTGATTTTCGACCTGTGCCCAGCTGGATTGCACTTGCTGGTTCAGATTGACCATTTGATTATAACCGCCTTGATACCAGGGAAAAATCATACACATCATCACGACGATAACTACTATACCAATAAAGAATTTGTTCATCGCATCTCCTGTTGTTGTGCTAGAAAAAGTAACCGCATCACCAACCTCCGCTCGCCCCTCCGCCACCACTCATGCCGCCGCCAAAGCCCCCAAATCCACCGCTAAAGCCTCCGCCCCCGCCACCAAATCCACCGCCACCCAACATACCGCCCGCTATGTAACTTCCTGCGCCTAATGTGCCTGATCTTCTCATTAAAAGAAATATAATAATAAAAAGAATCACCCACACAAACCACAAAGACCCATCTTGCTGGTCTTGATAAACTGGCTGGGGCACGCCATTGAGTGTCACATTATACTCTTTAGCAATCAAACTGACAATAGCCGCAGTCCCTTTTTCAATACCTTCGGAATAATCACCTTGCTTGAATGCGGGCCGGATGATGGAGTTAATAATTTGGCTACTTGAGGCATCGGTGACCGCGCCTTCCAAACCATAACCCACTTCAATGCGCATATGCCTGTCTTTATAAGCAATCAACAGCAAGACCCCGTTATCTTTGCCCTTCTGGCCTATACCAAAACGTTGAAACAAATTAACGGCGTACTCTTCAATAGGCAAAGGCTCAGTACTGTCTACGGTAACTACAGCCACTTCAGCGGTCGTTTTTTGCTTTAATTCGAGGATCCAGCCTTCAAGTTTGCTCTTTGTGTCGCTGTCAATGATGCCGCTCTGGTCAACCACATAACCGCTGGCAGTGGGATAGGTGACATCTTGCGCAAAAGATGGGGAAGCAAAATAAGCAGTAAATAATAAAAAGAAACATAAGATTACGTCTTTGCGAGGAGCCGAAGGCGACGAAGCAATCTCTTTCATAAAGAATCCATATGGCGGGAAAGTTTATCCAGCTGGGCAAGAAAATTCTGGAAATAAGGCTCAAACAGGAAGCGAACCTTTTGAGGAACCTTCCTTGTACTGTTATGATAAACATGTAACAAAGGATCCTCATCTAAAGCGAAAATACCGGCCAACTGGCGCAGCAAACCTTCCTTTTCTTCGCAAGGTTTTTGCCCCTTGATAATAATGAGTTGCCGGAAAACAGGGATTAAATCATTGAGCGCACTGGCGAGATAATGTTTTAAATCAAAAGGCGTTACACTGGCCAAATAAGCCTGCCGCAGATGCAACAATTTGCCCTTGACCTGTTGTTCGCACAACAAGCGCACATCCTTAAGAGGAATGTCCAAATCTTTGAAAAGATCTTCTCCGTAAATAACTTTATGCTGCTCTTTGATTTCGCTGAATTCTATAGGAAAAACATCAAGGGCATTAAGGATATATTCCTTCGTTAAAAATAATGGCACGGCAATGTTTTGTCTCCGGACAGATTTAACCAGGGCGGCGTTTTGTTTCAGTACGGAAAAATCAAGATTTTTGAGGATAACACAGATATTAATATTGGAAACACCATGGTTATAACCGACACCGGCGGCAGAACCGTAGACCATAATTGAGGTGACATTATCACCCAAATTTTCTAAAAGTTTATGCGCAAAATCAATAAGGACCGGCTGGATTGCCCTTGGAAATTCACTGATGTTCTTAAGCGAGGATGGGATCACTTGGAGGCACGCTTTTTCTTTTTTTGGCCATCATGGTAGGCGATCCAGACACAGGCATGGCGCTTCAGCCAATCTTCGGCAGCCGCCTCAAAACCGATATCGTAGCCGGCGATTTCGCTTTCCAGCCACTTATGCCGGTTGATTTCTTCAATCACCTTTTTGTTGCGCAATAGTTTTTTGGCTACCTTACTGTTCATACATTATTCCCGCAAAGCAAAGCCGCAGAACCTTTTACCGTTCAATAATGACCCTATTTAATTTCATTCTAAACGCTGCCCTATGCTTTTGCAAGAACTTCTCATTTTCTAGCATCAAAATATCTAACATTTGGAAAATTCTTAAAGTCCGCATCCTGTGTCCATAAAAGGGCTTTGAATTCTTGTGCTACAGCCAAAATAATGCTGTCCCCCATAGGCAATTTAAATCTGTGACTTAAGCTAGCAGCAAAAAGCGCCCTGTGATCATCTAAAGGTATCACTTCTCCCTGACGCATAACAGCCGTCACGTCCAAGGCCTTTTTTTCATCCGTAAATTGCAATGTCTTTTTAAAAACCTCATAAATGCAAACAACCGGGACAATTAGACGCTTGGTGTCTTCAATGGGTTTCTTAAACAAAATAGCTTGGGGGCCATTAGAAAAATATTCCATCCAACCCGAAGAATCAACAAGGTTCATAGCCTGTCCCTTTCTCGCTCAATATGCGTGTCAATTCCTTTTAAAACCCCTCTCATTTCCTGGATTTTACGCACAGGGACGAATTCAATACAATCTCCGTAAGATATAACTTGATATTTCTTGCCGGGACGCAAGTTTAAACGACGCCTGACTTCGCTTGGCACTACGACTTGATACTTCGTGGATAATGTTACAGTTGTCATACAATACCCCCTATCGATTACAATTTCGTATTACATCTATAGTATAACACCCATTCTTAGTGAGTCAAGGCACACATGTCCGCTAAAAAAGCGGTTACGCCAATAACCTTTAACCCGTCTTAAGCATCGCTATGGCTTAATTACCATTAGCGGCTTTTGGAAAATTATTATTTGCCACGGAATTTAAGCCCAGGAAGGACCGAATATCCATCATTGGCTGGATATTAATAATCACCGGCACAAAGCCAGGTGCATTTTCCAATTCCTTTAATTGCGTTGGGTCAATATGGAATTTAATACCTTGGCCGCTATTTCGAACAGTTAGGGTTTTATCAGAAGTTAAGTCGATACCACCAGTATCAGTTACTCCCCTTATTTTATCCCCTACACCAATACTCATAGCACGGTCAGCTAAATAAGAATTATATAGTCTAATGGCCGCGATTATTTTAATCATACTCATATATTCGCCATTAAATTTTTCTATAGCACGGAACATGTTATTCTTCAATAATAGCTCGTGTTTTTTATCTTCCATAAGTCTTTTTAATTGCTCTGATAAATTCATAATACGTTCAACGGCTCCATTCTGACTCAAAAAATTAACGATCCCACCATTCATGTACCATCTGCCTGAAAAGAATAAAGTGGAACAATTTTGGCTGACAGGTTCCATAATGTTACGATCAGCACCGATTATACTTATATCAGCCAATGCATAAAATTTCAGCAACTCTCCCATCGATGTTAAAAGTACCGCATCAACTTCCCCCATCTTCCTTTGATGAGAACTTTTGCCTTGAGCCATACCGCTAAAACCTGTTTGCGCATCTTGGATTTTATTATTTTCCGTTCTTTCTAAATAAGACAAATTATTCTTTTCCAAAATATCTTTCCAAGGCCCATCTGACTCTGGATTCTTACGCCCTAATATAAGAAGAGGCCGACTTTCGTATGGCATACCAGCTATTACATGAGCGACACTGCGCACTTCATCATCGTTTGTGAGGCTAGACATGACGATAATCTTTCTTCCGGGCCTAATGTTCATTCTTCGCCGAAATTCGTTGATCTCCTCTGGAGTCAATACCTTTGGTTCAAAAAAATATTTAAACATTATGTCTGTCGGCAGACTGTTTTGAAGAACGGCCTCTGTCATCCATTGAACCATCGGCATATTCCTGTATCTTGCATAATAATCGGAAATGGAAATGATTTCAGCTCCAGGTAAAGCTGCGCCTAAACTCTTGAAAGCACCACTGATAACAACATAACTCGGGTCAATATTAAAAGCTCTTAAAAAACCTTGAATGGCCCTGAATGTCGCAACATTATCAACCCTAAAATGCATTTTCCCATCTATGCCGCTTTTCCTTACAATTTCAAAAATAATATTACGCAGGCCTCCTTTAATGTAATTCATAAATTTATCAAAATCCTTGATATCAGACAAAGCATTTAATACCCTTCGGTGGTCTTCATAGCTCATGTCACTAAATTCCTGCTGTGACAAAATTCCATTTTCTATAAATCTACTAATCCTTTTTTCTAATTGTTCATTTATGCGCATCGCCTTATCTTCTTTTGCCGTCGCCCCCCTCTCTGGTGTAATTATCGCCACTTCTACTTTCCCGCCCGGCTTTATCTTCTTCAATAATCGATTCAAATCTTCGCCTTCTAAATGTGTCCATACATCGGAGATTGGACTGACAATTAATACATAATCAATGGATTCATCAGGCCAAGAATCAATGATTGAATAGGGCATTCTTAAAACAGCGACTCTTTTCGCCAACTCTGGGTCATCAATTTTTTGAGCAGGAAGAGCACCTCGTTCCCATTCTTGGCCATCAGCTGCGAAATCTCCATTTAAATTGAAAGGATCCGTAAGGATAACATCTGCTTCTGGATTTCTTCTCGCAATTTCAAGCCCATCCTTCCCGTTAGCTGAACCTATTTCAACTAAGACCTTACGCGCACGAGGGAAGGCGAGATTCGCACTTAACATACCCATTACTTTTGAAACCTGTTGCCTAGGATTTTTATTACTTTCTAAAATGGATTCAAGGAATTCTAAACTTCTTGTTTGTTCGGCTGTTAATGTGGCCCCTGTCCCTTCTGCCCTCGGCTTTGCCCGTTGCCCCCTCGTCATCGCCGCATCTTTCATGTCAACGGATACAATCTCGGCTGAATCCTCTCCTATATCCTTACCAACTATTGGATTATCTGAAATATCCAATATTTGTGCAGTAGAAACCATTGAAAAATTCTCACCACCCGAAAAATACTTCTTCGGCACCATCTCCTGTGTCACAGGATTAATTTCTTCTTTAATGTAGTTATAGGCACCTTTTTTGAAGGCTTGGAGATAGCGTTGGTAAATCCTATCAACGTCAGAACCCCTGCCTGACCCTCCCCACAAGGGGAAGGGAAAAAGTCCTCTGATTTTATTTTTATCTGCGTACACTTTTTCCAAAATGCTGTCTTGAATCTTCTTTTTATACCAGGTGGCCAGGATGAGGCTGTTATAAACCTGCCGTAATTGGGCAAAATTCTTGTCGTGGTTGACTTCTTTGGTCAATTCGGGAATAACGATTTCACGTACAATTTGAGAGCCTAATCGATTGATATCTGTAGGGGCAGGTTCATGACCTGCCGGTTCTTGGGTGGGTTTGGAACCCACCCCTACATTGTTTTTGTTTAGGGCTAGATAATCTTGTTCTAGCATCACCTTCAACTTACTCTCCACCACATACGCTGTCCCTGCCTTGGCGTTCTCGTACACAACGGCCTTCTCTGGAACAATCCAAACTTTGTTGAATGTATTCACCGGTATATTCGTTGTCCCAAACCTTTTAGCTGCTTCTTCGTATATTCGTTTCCAAAATATTTTGCCTGTCTCCCCCTCTGGATAGATTAAGCTGGCTGTTATCTGCTTGAGCATGTAGTCTTCCGCTAACAAGTCCCTTCCCATCTCCGTCTGACCAAATGATTCAGGCACGATGCGATCCTTCTCATAAGGGCTTAGATTGACCCAGAGGT
The DNA here is from genome assembly GCA_964555945.1 of uncultured Planctomycetales bacterium. Classification (GTDB taxonomy): domain Bacteria; phylum Omnitrophota; class Gorgyraeia; order Zapsychrales; family Fredricksoniimonadaceae; genus JABDGZ01. The sequence continues at coordinate 4,120 of CAZKUL010000043.1, read as the reverse complement.
CTTTTTCGGGAATGGTTAATGAGGCAAGAAAATATTTGATGAGGCGGGTGGATTCTTCTTGTAGGGGCGGGTTCATAACCCGCCTATTAAGGGACGGTTTAGAACCGTCCCCTACGTCTAAAATAAAATCAAATCGGAAAGGATTATCTGGAAGGACTTTGATACCTTTTAGGATGGGTGGGTTAAAGACAGGGCTTAAGCTGACCATGGTGCCGGGTATAGGCAAAGTAAAGCCTTGCGCTTGGGCAAGAGGCGCCAGCCCAAACGTATTAATCAAAAAAACAAAAATCAGCCCCAGACATATTATTTGTCTTGAATATAAATCGTTTGGCATAGCTAAATGTAGCATATATATACACTGCATGCCAGTTATGGTCTTTTCAAGGGTTTAAACAATTTACGGATTAAAAAAAATGCAGGGTCACCTTTTCTTCATACGGAAAACGGGGATCTTTCTTTTGGTGGAGGGCGTAGGACGCTTGCAGGAAACTGCGGGCTTGCTCTAATTGGCCGGCCTTTTGATATATATTGGAGATATAATAATAGATTTCCGGATTATTTTTTTCGATGGCTAAACTCTTTTGAAATAGTAAAAATGCATTATTGATTTGGCCCATCCCCACAAGGGCCAGCCCTCCATAATAATAATAGGCATCTTGATACGTGAGATTGGGATTAGCGATAGCTAATTTAAACACCACAAAAACTTTGTCATATTGGCCCATCTGATAAAGGCTTGATAACAGCAAAAGATAGGCCTGACCTTGGGCCTCACTGATGTCTTCTCCTAAGGAATATTTAAAGTAAGGGCTTACAGATATTTGCCTGTAAATGATGGAATTCTTCATGAGTAGTATGGTCAGTTGAGGATTAGATTCAATGGCCTTGAGCAAGTATTCTCCCGCCTGGGGCCACATTCCCCTTTTGTAATAAATGACCCCTAGATTATAATTTGACCAAAAGAGAGCTTGTCCATTGATGAGCGCCGAGCTCTTATACAAGCCTACAGCCTCCCTCTCACGCCCTGTATGATAATCCACGAAGGCAAGTAATTGCCTGGTTAAGGCATCATCCGGCATATAACGTAAAATAATCCCGAAATATCGCCTATAGGGGTTCCAATCGATATTGTGTTTCAATTTTTGACCCTTGGAAAAAAGGATCATGTCCGAAAAATCAGGGATCGCATCATTCAGATGACGGACTTTAATGCGCATCTCAATTGTCTTTAAATCCATACACGTAAAACAAAACACCAGAATGATGAGGTAAATGATCCATACCCTGCTCATCAGCCACTTGAGGGTCGCCGCCAACGGAATATTTGACATATTTAACTTATCCATGACTCGCTGATTGACGGCCCTTTCTCAAAAGGATTAATGAATATAAGAATGTCCCCATAAATAAGAAAATCAAACCAAAATGGAGCGCATAACGCTTAGGGGTTGAAAAACGCAGAAGGACACTTGATTCCCCTGCAGGTATCCATAATCCTTTAAATGCGACATTGGCCCTAAACAGATGGGCTTGCCGGCCATTGATAAAGGCATGCCAGTCCTTGTTATAATTGTCATTAATCACTAAAAACTGGCTGCTGGACAAATGGGTCTTTAAAATCCACGTATTCGCGTCCGCATAATTAATGGTTAGCCCGCCAGAGGTGACAGGGTCCATATTGGCTTGGGGGCCAGCATCAATATTTCGCCTGTAATCCTCAGGCTTGCTTTCAGCAGCGGGCAAAAAGGCAATGTTAATGTCATTTGCCCAAAGTTGTTGTAAAGTCTTTAAAAAGGCCGCACTCTCATCACAGGGAACAACATTATCGAACAACATAAAGGGATGGCTTCTATAGTCGTTTAATATTTGAGGGTCAACGGTATCGACCAGAATTGTAAACCAGCTGGAGGCATAATAGAGGTTTAACTTCACTGCCTTGGGATTAGGTGCCACAGTAGCAGGCGTTTGCTGCATTTGAAATAATTTCTTTTCCATAAAAGCACACACTTGCGCCGATTGGACAAATACCGCTATCAGAAATAGACAAAGTCCAGCCAGGTGGGAAATCCTCTTCTGGTAACAAAAATAAACCACAAAGAAAAGCAAGCTAATCAAAATCGCTGCCCAAGCCCCCCACAAGACACCGCCATGGCCCAACAGGTAGAATACGAATGCTATATGGCAAACAATGATATAAACCAACCAAGCTCTCTTATGCGAAGAGGCGTCCATCCCTTCCAGCAAGGATTTAAACGCAGCCACCGACAAAAGAATGCCCATGGGCAGCATGGCCAGCCAAAAGAAATAGTAAATTTGCCGGATGAATTTAAAAAACAGGACATGTTCGAATAAAAAACGGTGGACACCTGCGGCAGACGTGATGGTAATGAGTGAAAGGGCCAGAATATTAAACAATAAAAAAAAGATCAGCTTGTTCACCCGTGCGCAAACAGTTGACAACAGTAACAAGAAAAAAAGATAGGGTATATAAATGTCCCCCAGATCCATGTCCGCGTGATCATCGAAAATCCTGTCAAAATACCCGTGACTGATAATGTCCCCGCTGGCCGCATTGTCTAATCCGACGGCCACCGCTGAGGTAGTGTCCGCGCCGGAATGGCGGCCAGGCAAAACAAATTCACCGCCTTTGGATTCCTTATAAAACTGTAAGGCAGGGACACAAGAACTCAACAGAAAGAAAATGCAAAAAAAAGTGTACAGTTTCTGTCTGCTAAAGAATGCAACCGCCCGTTGCAAGAATCTAAGAAGCTCCCTCCCATAAAATAAAACGTAGCCTAAAAAGAATATGGCCAGGATCGTGACAAAATAAAATGGGATATAGGTCGTCAATCCCAGACCCAGACACAAACACAGGCCCAGAAAAAAACCCTTTTGAAGGGCCTTGGTACGCGGGCCCTCGACTTGCCTTAAGCTGTCTCCAAAACGCAGTAGAAAATAAAAGAACCAAATAATGGGGACAAAGATGATGATAATGTAATTGTAAAATATTTCAAAACCCCATGACGAAAAAAGGAAAAGGATATAGGCCGTAAAGCCAAAAAAACGGTCCTTCAAAAGAAAACGAGTGATCAAATACATCGCCCAACCGGCCAGAAAATAATAAAACACGGAGAATACAAAATAGGCCGTGGTCAAGGACACGCCTGCCCATTTGAGCACGACCATTAAAAAAAGAAGAGGATTGACGTCCCCGATGCGCCTTAAGAAAAAATCGTTGGGGGCCCCATTAAACCAGGTAGGGTCCCACAGAGGGAAAACACCCCTGCTTAAATTGTCTATATAAAAACAGATGTGATCAGCGTAGGAGGTCGCGTCTGCCTCTAATATCAAGCGGCCGTTTAAAAAATTAAGAAAACAAAATATCCAGAGAATAAAGGGAATAAGTAACAGAAGAAATTCAAAGATGGGGCCATCCGCAGAAAATTTATCCATCAAAGATTTCATGAAACGTCATTTCCTTGGAGCTTAAGCTGGCCACGGAGCTGATAAATCGCGATCCCAAAAGCCACGGCCACGTTTAAAGAGTTTTTGACCCCATCCATTTCGATTTCAATGGCCGCATCGGATAAAAATGGCAATGCATCGGCAATGCCATCAACTTCGTTGCCCACGACCAAACATAGAGGAAATTCGGCACGAAACCGGTCATGCGCCACACTGCCCTTCATTTGCTCCAGAAGCACGATCTTATAGCCTTGAGATTTTAATTCTTTGATAAGACCCAGAACATCCTCGCGAAATTCCCAAGGCACATGGTCTTGCGCCCCCAAAGCTGTTTTGGCAATGCCACTTTGTGGCGGGTAGCCGGTGATGCCGCAGAGCCAAATCTTTTCAACACCCGCGCCATCGGCCGTGCGAAAAATGGTCCCTACATTGTGCAAGCTGCGGATATTGTTGAGCACCACACACACCGGCAGTCTTGGCCCGGATGCTCGTTGGACCTGCCGATGGACAATTTCCTCATGGGTCAGTTTTGTCACCATCAGCTAAGCTTCTCCCATTCCTGGGCAACAGCTTCCACCAATGGCTTGATAATGCTTTCAGAAAAATCAAAGGATATCCCCGCGGCCTGGTATAACTCACCCACCGGCCTTGAACC
>CAZKUL010000042.1:18107-20121 GCA_964555945.1 uncultured Planctomycetales bacterium | reverse complement strand
GACTGAGGCATTGTTGCGTGAGAGGTCCGCCAACGCCCCCTTGCCTTGATGGGCTTCAGACCCCCTCCAGGAATTTAACATGGCCATGCGCATAGCTTTAAAATTTTCGTTTTGCGTATAGCCATTGCCGACAGCGGTACGCACGATGGTCCCCAAGATAAAAATCAGGATGGCCCCAAAAACAGCAAGCTCAATGGCAGCCTGCCCCGCCCTGGCGGTGGCCTGTCCCGCAATGGTCCGCGCTTTTTTGTTTTCTATCTTGGCCATTAATTGCCTATCTGCGTGTTGCCCGTCTTTGTTTCCAAAGAGTCAGAGATGTCCAGCCTGTTGGTCCATTGGCCCGCTAACGTGCCAGAGCCGCCGGACGCCTGTCCATTGACCACAGTCACTAGGGATTGTGAATTCGTCTGTACCCCGTAGAGGATACTGGAATTAACGTGCTGTGGATCATACTGCTCTCCAAAATCTTGGGTCGTTGTTTTCCACCGCCCTTGGATGCCTCTCTTGACATAATCCTTCATGGCAATCATGACACCCAGAACGATGATAATGATGACCGTGTATTCTAAGATTGTTTGACCTTTGCGGTTACGCATGAGATTTCATCCTTACTGATTCGGCGTGAACCCTCCATTGGTGATCGTATTTGTTGTTGTCTCTGTGCTGCTGTTAGCACTGATATTCCTGAGATAAACCGGGCTTCCAGTTTTATCGATATACCCTGTTTCTGTGACCAGCTTGGCCTTGGTTTCATTGGTGACGCCATTAGATTGGACCAGATAACCTTCCTGGATATCATTGAAATCCTGGTCCGCATTTTGCTGATTGCCCACTTGATCGGCCGTGACTTTGAGCAAACTTTGCACCCCCCGCTTGATGCCCGTCCCCATATAATAAAGCACTACCGTAATAATGCCAATGAGGATCGTATATTCTAAGATCGTCTGGCCGCGGCGTTGGAACATCTTCAAACTCCCCCTCCCTGACCGAGCTGCTTATGTCATCCCGGCGTAAGCCGGGATCTTTATTCACATTGTCAAAGATTCCGGCGAGCAACTGCGAGTGTCGGTCAATACGACCTTACGCCGGAATGACAGACTGAATATCTATGAAGACATTTCCTCTAACATCCGCCCGCAGCGCATTGAGGGGGCAATTGGGTACTGCTTGAACTCGTTTGGGTCGCTTCATTGGTCTTATTTAAATAAATGACCCCCAGGACCTCCGCGTTACCCTGTGTTGCCCCACTATCCTCCGTCGCATTACGGGAAACTTCTGAAAGCATGTTGGCGTAATAGGGTTCATACTCAACAGCAATGTTTCCGCCCGTCGCGGCCATGCAATTGGTGTCACAGGCCCCGCTATCTACAACGGATCTCACCGAATAATTCCTCGCTTCGTTGATGCGCGCTTCGAGACCGCGTCGTAAATACGTCATGACGGCCATTGCCGCAGCAATCACGATGAAAATGGTCATTACATATTCTGAGAGAACCGCCTGCCCTTTATTATTCATGACTTCCTTAATCTATAGTCCTCTTGACCGAGGACTTGCAACACAAGAGGGGAAATGATGTTTTAATTCGCCGCGTTATCCTGCAGGTAGGAGGCTACGTTGAGCATATCCTGCGTCGTCGAATTAAATACACTTGTCATCCGCTGCTGAAAGGGACTGGTGGTGCCTGTCGTAAACAAGACAATGACAGCGATGACCGCCGTGATGAGTAAAAGATATTCAACTGTACTTTGACCGTTATGCTTGCGCATATGTATGTCCTTCCTCAAATCTATAAAAACACAATACGGCTTATTTCATTTTGGTCGACAAGAATGAAATAAGCCGTATTGTGTTTGCATGCCGCACTTCCTTATAGCAATTTCACGCTATATCCAAACTCCTTTTAAGAACTAGCAGTACCCCAAAATTCCTGCTGAGTGTTAATAATAACTGACTTATCAGTACTGTTGGTCTGCTCAGGAGCCAACAAATTGGTTGTCGACTGCCCTGCCTCAA
>CAZKUL010000042.1:0-18007 GCA_964555945.1 uncultured Planctomycetales bacterium | reverse complement strand
CGCCAGGACTGCGGTCACAAGCAATACGTACTCAACTGTGCTTTGACCTCTTTTACCTTTTATATACATAATTCCCTCCACAAACCCCTTTGTCTCCCCAAAGCCTCTGAAAGACCAGGGAATATTTTAATTTAAAGAATCCTCAGTAATCATCTTCTGTTGCGATTGAACTGAACGAAACACGTAGGTGCTCAAAGCAGCTACTGCTGCTGAGATTAAGGCAACGACGATCGCGTATTCGATAAGATTTTGCGCGTTTTTTTTTCTTAAACTTTGGATCATCGCCCTTCACCTTCCGTGTCAGAAGATTAATTAGACCCTTCCCCCTAATTTCAGGAGCGAGGAAAATGACACTGTAAAACAGGGTCTTTCATTTATGTAAAAGCCCGATGTGGGCTGACAATACGCATTATTGGTGCTCAATTGAAAGTATGCCATATATAATAATAGTTGTCAACCTGCAAGCCAAAATTAATTGCTATTATTTAGCATGTCATTCCGGCGAAAGCCGGAATCTTTGATAATGCGAATAAAGATCCCGGCTTTCGCCGGGATGACAAGAATGTAAAACTACTAAATTATTAAGGGGATTGAATTTTAAGGCTCACCCATCTCCCCATTTCATCTCGCAGACACATCCCGTTTAACTTCTGTGCCGCTTGTTCCAGGAAAGTCCTGAATTCATCCCCCTCAGGAGAGATCAAAGCAACAGCATATTCTTCGGCCGTAGCCGCATCATAGCCTTTCAAGCTTATTACCTTATCCATAAATTCATTATTATCAAGTATTTGTGGAAAGAATATGGTTCTAGCCCTATCTATGGGAGTTTTATGTTTATTATCCACAAAAGTTCTTTTTTTGTTTAATAATAATCTAACACACTCCACTATTGAGTTGAATTCTACTATTTCATGGTCATTATAATCCACTATTGATATTTTTTTCATTTTAGGACCATCGTGAGATCCCATACAGGCCTTAAACAGCTCATCATCCGAAATCCTATCGATGGCAAAAGGTTTTGCGTTAGTAACCAGCCCATCCGCTACCTCCCTAATACAGCGTTCCAAGGGCAATGGCAGCTCAATGAAGAGATCCTTGTCACCCTCCAGAAATACCTTAATTCCCTTGGTATAGGTCAAATAGTACTTCCAGTCCGATTCTTTTATCGTATCTTCAGAATAAATCCCCAAATCCCATAGAGCGGCCTTTAAAAATATTTTCCCAGCGCCTATATATTCTGATGAGATCTCTGGGGTTTTCTGAACGGCTGGTTCTGGTTGCGAAGATGCGGTATCAATAACAGGAGGATCGGCGAGATTGACAGGATGATTGTCCGATGGAGAATGAACAGTACCTTCTATAGCTTTAGCCGGTTCTTGAGCCGGCGGAAGAATCAGTTTTACTTGGGAGAAGCCTACTTGAATTTGTTTCTTTTTTTCCAGTGGAATTTCAAACTTGTTTTTAGGCTTTCTGCCTCGGGGCGTATTAATACCGGATTCCTTAAGAACATCATGGACGGATGATTTGGAAAGATGAAGACCGAATTTTTCAGACGCAGATTCGGCCAATTGGCGGCAGGAAGCCAGCGGATTACTTTGCCTTTGGCTTATAATATAATGGACAACTTCTTCCCGTAACTTGTAAATGACACCCATATAATTTCCAGTGTGGACATTATAACACTGGAAATCAGGGCGTCAACATATTGGAAACTATTGAGTTGGCACATCAATAATGTTCAGCGGTATATGTCACCCCGGCGAAAGCCGGGGTCTTTAAACTATAGAAAAGATCCCGGCGTTCGCCGGGATGACTAGGGAGCTAAAAAATTACGGCACATCTAGTTGATCGCCTATCTGTGTCTGGGATGCGGCAATGCTGCCAATGGGCAATTCGATGGCATAGGAAGCTTTGAAAAAAATCGGGGAGAGACAAAAGGGCTTGATACCGACGCAAAGGCCGACCACCTTATGCTGACGATCACAAAAAATGACATCGAGTGGTATTTTCATAAAAAACATGTGGATGGACTGGCAATGGGTGATGACCAAGGCCTCTCCTGTGGGAAAATGACTGACCCCCAATAGACCTTTCATGCGCTGCGATGAGGTCTGGGCTATTTTAACCAGGGACGCGATGGTTGTCTTGCGGGTGAGATTGACAATCATGAGGGGGAACTGGCGGAGGGTTGGACTTCAAAGATAGTTTTACTTAATGGGATACCACGAGTCGTAAAATCCTCGAAACACTTAGGCGTATACCCTGTGGCCAAATAATCCCCCAAAACGATGCCCTGGGGGTTCATGCCCTTATGGACAAAGGTAAATACGTCCTTTATCTCCGGCAAATTATCGACCATCTTTCCGGTCAGCTCTGAAATCGCGGTGATTTTGCGCGACCCATCAGAAAAACGATTGATCTGTACAATAATATGGACAGCCGAGGCGGCCATTTCATAGATTGCACGCAGAGGCAGTTCAATGCCCGAGAGCAATACCATTGATGACATACGGGAAAGGGTGTCCCTCGTCGTATTCGCGTGCAGGGTGGTCAATGAACCATCATGGCCTGTATTCATGGCCTGCAACATGTCCAATACTTCCGGTCCACGGCACTCGCCAATGATGATACGGTCAGGACGCATACGCAGGGTGTTCACAAAAAGGTCCCTGATCGTGACCTTGCCACGCCCTTCAATATTGGAGGGACGACTCTCCAAACGGGCCCAATGCGTTTTTACCAAACGCAACTCAGCGGCGTCTTCAATGGTGATAATGCGTTCATTGTCCGGAATAAATTGGGAAATGATGTTAAGAAGCGTTGTTTTCCCGGCGCCGGTGCCCCCAGAGACGATCATGTTTTTGCGCCCGATGACGCATGCATGCAAAAAATCCGCCATTGGCGCTGAAAGACTGTTGAACCGGCTAAGCAAATCTTCAATCGTGTAGCGGTCCTGGGAAAATTTACGGACGGTGATCATGGGACCATTCAGGGATAAAGGAGGGATGATCGCATTGATACGCGAACCGTCAGGAAGACGCGCATCGACCATTGGCGTTGATTCATCCACACGACGCCCTAAAGGCGCAATGATGCGGTCAATCGTGGCACGGACCTGATCATTAGAAATAAATCTTTTATTGGTCAATACGATCTTTCCGTTTTTCTCCACAAAAATTTCATCTTTGCTGTTGACCATGATGTCGGTGATGCTGTCATCCGCCAAAAAATCTTCCAGGGGGCCGAGTCCCAGGGCTTCATTGACAATTTCCTTGACCAACCGCGCCCGTTCCTCATGACTGGACAAAAATGTTCCCAGCGTTTCTGCCAAGAGTTCCGTAACAACCTTCTGTGCGGCCTTGCGCAAATTGGCCGCTTGAGAAGCGTCATTTAAAACTTCCTGAGACATCTTTTGGAGGTTCATGCGCTCGACCAGGAGATTATGCACGGCCCGCTTGACTTTAATGACCTCATCTTCTTCTTTCTTAAAGTCCATCACGCCTTCGGCCACGTTAGGGATTATGCCCAGTTTCTCCCAGAACGCATCGCTCTTTTTAGATGTGCTGTCGCTGGCGCGCACCTTGATCACGTCACTGGCCTGCACATAAATGTTTTCATTATTCAAACTTTCAGCGATTTCAAAGAAACTCTCCGATACTCTCGTCTTGGGGCTGTCGATGACACAGGGAACGCCACGGTTTAAAGCAACACCGACTGTCTTTCCATCGGAGGGTATGAGAGAAAAAACATCACAGGCCAGGGCCGTCTTGACTTCCTGCCAGGCGACACCTCCCCGGCTTTCCGCCCGGTTTAAAATCAACCGTACCATCTTAATGGGAAAATGCAGGCTCTGAAGGATCTCCATGCTGGACTTCACTTGATACACCGCCAAAATATCCGGTGTGCTGACCAATAGAATCAAATTAGAGGCATCCAGAATGCTGATAAAAATCTCACTGAAGTTGCTGCCTCCATCGATAATGATGTACTCATACAGTGAGGAGGCTTTTTTAAAGAATAAGCGTAAATTATCGGGGGTAATGTGCCCGATTTGACGCGGAGATTTTGTTCCTGGTAAAAAATGGAGTCCGCAGCCATGCGTCACCACATACTTGCGGATCACATCCGGGGCATTTTCCAGGTCTGCCAGGATATCAACGAGACAATGCGTTGTGGGCAAATTGAGCATGCGCGCCATGTCCTGGCTCGCCTGCAAATTTAAATCCACAATCAACACCCTCTTACCTTTTAAAGCCAAGGCACAGGCAATATTGACGGCAATAAAGGTTTTTCCAACTCCTCCCTTATTGCTAAAAACTGTGATAATCTTAGATAGCATAGCTTTTTATACTAGCATAAAAAGTAGTGACAGGCACGACTTTCTTTTATAGAAAGTCGTGCCTGTCACTACTTTTTAGTATGAAGCAATGACCTTTTGGGTAGGCACCTGGCCGCCCGGGATGAGTTTATTGTATACGATGGGGATGGTAAAAATCATGTCGTCCTGGTCCATTCCAGAGCTAAAAGCATCAAAGGGAGCGGCTGTCCTGGCGGCCTGAATGGCATCTTGATCCAAGGTATCGTTCCCCGAAGATTCCACCACCTCTTCTGAATCCAGGGAACCATTTTTAAGAATATGGAGTTTCAATTTTACCGTGCCAGCCAACCCCCCGGCGCCCAAGGCTTCAGGATAAGAGATCGATTTGGAAATTTTCACCTGGACCATCCTGGCGTAAGTGTCCAGGACGGATAAATCTGAAGGGGGATTATGGGTGTACACAGCAGCGACCTTAGGGGACGGCCAATTTGAAGTAATAGGTGCATGGGGATATCTTGAATTGATGTCCTTACTCGCCTCATTCTCCGCAGGTGTTGGCATGACCACCTCATTTTGAGCGTACTTCTTTTCGGTCAGGACTGTTGGCGTTAGAATAATCACCATCTCTGTATTAGAATCATCCGGTTCACTGTGGTTTCTAAAAAGGGCCCCCAAAATGGGTATTTTCGACAAAAACGGGACCTCCGTGACCTGTACGCTGTCCGAATATTTGATCAACCCCGCCAAGGCAACGGTTTGCTTATTATCCATCAGCAAATTGGTCGAGGCGTTGCGCGTAATAAAGGCCACGTTACCGTTGGAGGCATTGGCCGCATCAATATCACGGATGTCGACGTTAAGGATGACCTCAATTTTCCCATCGCGAATAGTCGGTGTGACCGTCATATTGACCCCATACTGCGTATAGGTCACATTCTGGGTCAATGTATTACCGGTGGTATTCGAGGTGGTCGTTTCGATAGGTATTTCCCCACCGACAAGGAAGCTGGCTTGTTTGCCGCTGACGACCACCAAACGTGGTTTGGAGATGAGCCTTGCCTTGCCTTCCTGAAGTAAGGCATTGACCGTCGCTTCCAGAGGTGTTGTCCGGTTAAATTTCCCGACTTTAAAAAAATCACCAACGCTGCCGTTACCGGAAGTAAGCGTTTCGTTATAATTAAGAAGCACTGACCCTGAGTTGGTGCCACCGATGCCGTTATTGGCCCCTCCTTGCCCCCCAGAACCATTGGTCGTGGCTGCTCCCCATTCAATACCCAGCTGTTTCTCTAAGGTGGTGCTGATTTCGACCACCTGCATGTCCACTTCCACTAAATCTTCATTTTTTTCTTCCTTGACCAAGTTCAATAAACTATCGTTATACGGCTCCATGGTAATTTCTAATCGATTTCTATTTTCCTTGGATAAAGAGCCCGTAAGGACTACTCTGCCAATATCCGGATTATTTTCCAGGGAAACCCCGATAATATTGGCTTCTTCCAATACTTTTTGGATGCGGGCTTTCACCGCGTTTAAATCTTCATTGACCACACGTACTTTAATCGTGCGCTTGCCGTCATCGTCCCAAAGAAACACAACAGTATCCCCGGATTTTTTGGCCAGCAGAGACACTTTATCACCTTGGGCGTCCTGGATATCGGCAATATCCGGATTGGTCACCGAGACACGCGTCAGATGGTGGACGGGCAGTGTTTGGACATCCCCTGTCACCATATCAATCACATCACCATCATCGGAGAGATTATCATCAGCGGATAAGCGGGGCACACACAATACGGAAATCGCGAGGCCTAGGATAAGCGTCATGATCCATGGCCTTACCCCATCGCCGTGATTGGGTCTATTGACAAAACAATTTCTCAAAAAAGCAAGCTTCATGAACTACAGCTCCTTGCCAGCTCTAAAAATTTGAATATTGGGTTTGCTTTCAGCAGCCTTGGTCGAGGTGCTTTCCCCATCGGGATTTTGAATATCAAGCCCCTGATTTTTCAATACATAATCTGCTAATGTTTTCCATGTCCCTGCTTTGACCTTTTGATGATTACTTTCATCCGGGGAACGCAGGGCCAATTCTAATCTCCCATTTTTATTCGCGAAAGCCAATAACCCTGCTTCTTGGGGATCGACGGCAAATGTAATTTTCAAAGCGGCCGCCGCCTGCTGATCATCATAATCGCCAGGGTCATCGAGATTGGTATTAACGGCCAGGACTTCCAGATCTTGAAAAATCATGGCCGTCACTGTCTTTTTGTCTGTATCTTGGGCGGGAACACTAAGTTCCCCGATGACATCCACAAAATCGCCGGCATTAAGCAATCCCCCCACAGCGGCTAATGAATCTACCATGACTGTCACCGCGCGCTTCCCCACCGGGGTTTTTAAGGCCAGTGAAGGTTTACGGACTTTCTGGGGCAGCTGATAAGCTTGTTGTTTCTGGGCCGCGGCCGCAGCTATTTGCTGGGCCTGCTGTTGCATGGCAGCCATTTGATTTTTCATGGCAGCAGCCTGATCACTCTTCACGCGCTCTAATTCCTGTGCCAACGCCGCCATTTGCTGGTCGCTGCGCTGCTGCATCTGCGAAACGACGGCCTTTTGCTTGGCATCGTAGCGTTCGGCCAAGGCCGCCGTCTGGCCCTGAATGGTCAATTTAACATAATTACTGGTCAGAACGACGGCCACAAGGCCTGCCGCCACCGCTCCCACAATAATGAAAAGTTGTTTTTTATTTTCTAAGGCCAAGGATCCCCTCCTGGAATTACTGACTTAATTTGCCAACCACCTGCTCGATGAGTTCTTTATTGTATTCGGGTTTTTCTTTATCAGCCAAATCCCTCAAGTGACTTAAAATGACGGCCTGCTGTTTTTGCATTGTCAACCCGTATATCAGGTCCTTTTTAACATCAGCAAAGAGCTTGAGCGAACCGCCCGTTTTGGAATCAACCTTAACAATATAGAAGCCGTCCGGCCCCTTAAATACACCGCTAACACCGCCTTCATCCAGATTGGCAATGGCTGTTTGCATGGCATCAAAAGGCGCCTTACCATTCAAGAACGGTTTTAGTTTTCCACCTGCCGTGGCATTGGCCGCTTTAGATTGGGCTTGGGCGATTTGGGCAAAATCACCTCCCTGCAGGATTTGCACTAAAATGGTTTTGGCCGTGGCCTCATCTCCAACGACGATCTCGCTGACGGTCCAGGTGATAGGCTGGGTAAATCTGTCCTTATTGGCGTCATAGTAGGCCCGGGCATCATCTTCCGTTGCCGCCACGGTCTTGGTCAATCGGCTGGCTAATTCCTGAACAAGCAATGTTTTGCGAAAGTCCTCAACGGCATCCTTGATCTCTTTAGAATTGCCAAGATCAGAATCCTGGGCGTCTTTGACCAAGAGCTGCTGACGCACCAATTCATCCAACACAGCGTTTTTAGTGTTAGGATCGTTTTCTTTAAAATCCGGAAGCTGCTGCTTTAATAAATTAAGGCGACTATTAAACTCATCCTCCGTCAATGTCCAGTTACCAATGCGCACCAACGCATTGCCAGGCAATGGACCCTTGATTTCCTGGGCGCTCGGAGAAACCGGCGGGACTACCGCTATTGAAGTATCAGGAGGCTTGGAGGTATTATCCTGCTTTTTAGGGCCTATGCCCAATAAGTCGCAGCCCGTCATAAAAATCAAACCCGAAATTAAAAAGAGAACCCCATATCTTGTGTATCCCGTATTTTTCATAGACACTCCCTTAAAGAATAGAATCTCCAGAGTATAACATATTATTTATTCTCCCTACAAGCTCGGGAGACAAATTTATCAAGCATTTTTCCATAACCCTTTGTCTCTCCTTGAATAAAATCATATGTTAAAATTTTATGAGGGTCAACAGGAAACCAAATTAAAATGCCGTACGCCTACCCTGTGACGGGAGGCCTAGCGATGTAGGATTTCCTTGACCGCTTCCTTTTCTGCCAATAACTCCTCCAGAGTGGTTTTGATTTTCATTTGGGCAAACTCATTGTGCTTAAGGCCGGTTACAATCGAGCATGCGCTCCCATTGGACCTCAAGGGAAAACCAAACATAATTCCAGGCTCGACACCATAACTGCCATCAGAAGAAATGGCCGCGGAAAAGAACTCTCCCGCAGGGGTAGGTGTGATAATACTGCGTACGGTGTCGATGACCGCGTTGGCCGCCGATGCTGCCGAAGAAAGGCCGCGGGCCTTGATGATGGCAGCGCCTCTTTTTTGCACTGTCTCAATAAAGGCCCCTTTAAGCCATGCCTCATCGGTGATCTGTTCAGTAACCGGCCTGCCGCTGATCGTTGCATGATAAAAGTCCGGGTACTGGGTGGCCGAATGGTTCCCCCAGATCCCCACATTCTTCACCTGATCGACCGGCACTCCGGCTTTCTGCGCTAATTGCGTCACCGCCCTGTTTTCATCAAGCATGGTCATGGCAAAGAAATTCTGCGGCCCAATGTTCTTGCAAACACTCTTAGCGATATAGGCATTGGTGTTGCAGGGGTTCCCTACGACCAAAACCTTGGCGCTTGATTTGGCATGGTCTGAGAGCGCCTGTCCCTGAATGGTAAAAACGCCACCGTTGATCTTTAAAAGGTCTCCGCGCTCCATCCCTTCTTTACGGGGCACGCTCCCGACCAGCAGTGCCCAATCGATATCTTTAAAAGCAGTATTAGGGTCAGCGGAGATGGACACCGAGCGCAGTAATGGAAAAGCGCAATCGTCCAATTCCATGACAACGCCGGCTAAGGCAGGGAGCGCCTTTTCCAATTCTAGAAGACTCAAGTCCACTTCTGTGTCACTCCCAAACATTTCTCCGGTGGCAATGCGGAAAAGCAATGCATATCCAATTTGCCCTGCTGCCCCTGTAACCGCGACCTTTACCCTTTTAGACATCATGGCCTCCCTAATTAATTAAACAATAATACCCGGCAATACACGCCTTGCCTTGCGCACTTCTTCAATATTGACTTCTCCAAAAATAATTTCTTGGGCATCATGACTGCCGCGGGCGATAACCTCACCCCAAGGTGCCACGATCATGCTGTGACCGTAAGCTTGCATGCCGCGCGCATCAATGCCAATTTGGTTGGGCGCCAAAACATAGGACAACGTTTCAATCGCCCGCGCGCGCAACAATGTCTCCCAGTGGTCCTGTCCTGTTTTTTTCGTAAAACACGACGGTATTGCTAAAATTTCCACTCCTCTGCGTGCGTATTGTTGGTAAAGGGCGGGGAATCGCAGATCATAACAAATGGATAAGCCCATCCGAAACTCACCTACAACAGCCGTCGTCGGTCTTCGGCCTGCCTTGAAAGTATCCGATTCCCGGATTATCTTATCACCGATACAGGCATCGAATAAGTTAATTTTACGATATTTAGCCGCTATGGTCCCGCTGGAATCGATAAAGACGGAGGTGTTATAAACGTGCTGGCTCGTGGTCTTCTCTAAAATAGACCCTAACAGAAATGAAACACGGTGTTTTTTGGCAAGAGGAAGAAATGCATTGATGGTGGGGCCGGGAATACTTTCGGAGGCCTCAGCCAATATGCCTTTAGGGCGCGTGTCTCCCCGAAAATTAAAAACTTCCGGCAGCAAAACGCACCTGGCACCGCCGACGATCGCCTCTTGAGACATGCTCACCGCCACAGCGACATTGGCCGCCTTGTTGGCGCCTGCACATAACTGTAACAGCGCCACCTTCAAGAGACCTCCTTGTGGTGATTTCATAAACGAGGCGCGTCTTTAGCCCTTTGGCTGGCCAGCCATGGCGTCAGCTTTTGGCTGAAGCATTTCGCCATACTCCTTGTAACAACGCGTATAAAAGGACTGCTGTTTAAGATTCCCTCGCCATGCTGTTAATTTGGGATAGGCGCTTAAATCGATCCGGGCTTTCTCCGTCGGCTCTAATTGGGCCAACAAAATAATGTCCGCCAAGGACAACTCCTGGCTAACGATATAAGGGTGTTGGGTCAATTGCTTTTCAAGGAGAGGAAAAAATTGCTTGAGGCCTTCAAGGCCATCGGTAATAGCTTTCTCATTGACGGGTAATCCTCTCAGCGGTGCAAAAAGTCGATTGTACACGACAGGCATGAAGTTTGGCCAAATATGAGAGGCTACATAATCAATCCATTGCTCGATCGATGCCCGTTTTTTCACATCCTTGGGATACAACGGCGAGTTGTGCTTATCGCAGAGGTATCTGCAAATGGCATTGCTTTCAAATAAATGAAACCCATTATCGTCGATAGCTGGCACCTTGCCCACGGGATTGATCTTCAGGAACCATTCTTGTTTGTGTTCGCCTTCCCGAAGGTTGAGCGTCTGCCACTTATAATCCAACCCCAAAAAACTCGCAGTCAACCGGCACTTGATGGCCGGCCCTGATAAATCTGAACCATAAATAGTTAACATGATCACTCTCTTTTCATTTATTTATTCTTCTTGACGCGACTCTCAACCTAATTATAATAGCACTTTCTTGACCCCATCGTCTAGCCTGGTCAGGACACAAGCTTTTCAAGCTTGCAGCGCGGGTTCAAATCCCGCTGGGGTCGCTTCTTTATTGTTCCCGCCCTTGAACATATTCCTCGATAAGCCGCCTATTTTAATAATTAATTTGTAGAGACGCCATTAATGGCGTCTCTACGGATAAAAAATCATTCCTCTTCCTGGGCTAGCACCACATGGGCAATGGAGGAGACCCTGTCTCCGGATTCCATGGAAATCAGGCGAACACCGACGGCGCTGCGGCCTGTTTCGCGTATCTCCGACGGAGAGGAGCGCACGACCATGCCCTTTTTAGTCACAGCCATGATCTCATCGCCATCAGAAACAGTCATGACGCCAACAACGGCACCGTTTTTCTCGGTGATCTTCACGTTAATAATGCCCTTGCCCCCGCGCGATTGGGTGCGGTAGTCTGCAAAGTCTGAACGCTTGGCGTAGCCTAATTCACAAACGGACAAAAGTTTGGCGCCGGTCTTATCAACATCAGGGGCAAATACCAACATGCCGACCACAAAATCTCCCTTCTCCAAATTGATGCCACGCACGCCTTTGGCTGAACGCCCCATGTCGCGTAATTGCTTTTCAGGAAAACGAAGTGAAATCCCCTGACGCGTGGCAAGCAGAACGTCTTCCTTGCCATTACTTAAGCCCACGCCTATCAACTCATCGCCTTTTTCCAAACCTATGCCGACAATGCCTCCCTTGCGCGGATTATTATACGCGGAGACCTTTGTCTTTTTGACGAGACCCATTTTCGTGGCAAAGACCAAGAATTGGTCCTCCCTGAATTCTTTGACCGCCACAATGGCACTGATTTTCTCTTCAGGCTTAAACGAAACTAAGTTCACGATGGCCTTGCCCCGGGCCGTGCGTGAGGCCACGGGGATCTCATAGACCTTGAGCCATCGCACCATCCCTGAATTTGAAAAAATCAATAGTGAATCTTTGGAAGACGCCACAAACATGCGCTCCACAAAGTCTTCATCCGAGGTGGTCATGGCCGTGACACCCTTGCCGCCTCGCCTCTGTGAGCGGTACCCGTCCACAGCCAGGCGCTTGACATAACCTTTATTGCTGATGGTAATGGCCATGTCCTCGTCGGCGATCATGTCCTCAATTTCGATATCTTCAGCCTTAGCGGCAATTTCCGTGCGGCGCTCATCCGCGTACTTCTTTTTAAGTTCGGATAATTCCTCTTTGATAATGGCATCCACCCTTTTTTCCGACGCCAGGATCGCCCGGTAATTATCAATGTCTTTAAGAAGCTGTTGGTATTCGGCTTCAATCTTGTCCCGCTCAAGGGCCGCCAAGCGCTGCAACTGCATCTCTAAAATGGCCTGGGCCTGGGCGTCCGAGAGATCAAATTTCTTGATCAAGGCCTCTTTCGCATCAGCGGTTGTTTTGGAGGCGCGGATGGTCTTGATGATCTCATCCAAATGCTTGAAGGCAATTTTTAAACCCTCTAAAATATGCGCCCGGCGGACGGCCTTGTCCAGATCAAATTGGGTTCGCCGGCGAATGACGGTGCGGCGATGGGCGATATAATGGAACATCAGCTGCTTTAAGTTCAGCACCTTCGGCGATTTATTGACCAGGGCCAGATTGATGATCCCAAAGGTGACCTCCATCTGGGTATGTTTATAAAGGTAGTTAAGGACAATATTAGCGTCCACATCCCGGCGAAGTTCAATGACGACCCTAATGCCATCCTTGTCGCTCTCATCGCGGATATCGGTGATCCCGTCGATTTGCTTGTTCTGGACCAAGTCTGCCATGTTTAAGATCAGGTTGGCTTTGTTGACCTGGTAAGGAAGCTCGGTGATGATGATGGCTTCCTTATTGCTTTTTTGTTGTTCAATGCTGGCACGGCCGCGGATGGTCACCTTGCCCCGTCCGGTATTGTAGGCGTCGACAAACCCTTCCCTGCCGCAGATGATGCCGGCGGTGGGGAAATCAGGCCCTTTGACATGCTTCATGAGCTCTTTGATGGTCGCGTCGGGGTTGTCCAGCAAATGCACGATACCATCAATGACCTCGCCCAAGTTGTGCGGGGCCATGTTAGTGGCCATGCCTACGGCAATTCCTGAGGAACCATTGACCAAAAGATTGGGGACCATGCCGGGCAAAATATCAGGCTCTTCCAGGGAACCGTCAAAATTGGGGCTAAAATCTACCGTCTGTTTTTCGATATCATCCAGCATGATTTCCGCGACGGAGGCCATGCGCGCCTCGGTATAGCGCATCGCGGCCGCCGTGTCACCGTCGATGGAACCGAAGTTGCCTTGACCATCGATCAAAGGATAGCGCAGCGAAAATTCCTGGACCATGCGCACCATGGTGTCATAGACCGCTGAATCCCCGTGGGGGTGGTATTTACCTAAAACTTCCCCCACGATACGCGCGCTTTTCTTATAGGGCTTATTGTGCTCGAGGTTAAGTTCCTTCATGGCGTACAGGATGCGCCGGTGCACGGGCTTGAGCCCGTCGCGCACATCAGGCAACGCCCGGCCGACGATAACAGACATGGAATACGAGAGGTATGAATTCTTCATTTCCTCTTCAATATAAACCGGAATAATTCTCTCTTTTTTGTTTAAATCACGTGACATGAATCTCGCCTTTCTTTAAATATCCAGATTCTTGACTTCATGCGCGTAGCTTTCGATAAATTTGCGACGCGGCTCGACTTCATCACCCATGAGCATGGCAAAGGTTTTATCGACCTCTACGGCATCTTCCAGGGCCACCTTAAGGATCGTGCGGCGCTCAGGGTCCATGGTGGTATCCCAGAGCTGCTGGGGATTCATTTCTCCAAGACCTTTGTAACGCTGGGTATGCATGCCTTTTTTGGCAGACTCCCGCACATAATGCAAAATGTCAACCACCGACATCAATTCTGTTTTATTTTTATCATTCTCAATGACAAATAACGGTTTTAAATCAATCTTAGGGATGCCCTTTTCCTTTTTATCCTTGGCCAAAAGCACCTGTTCCTCGATGGTTCTCTTGTAATCTTGCAAGAATATCTCCAGCTTGTCGAGCTTCTCCTGCAAGGGTTCAATTTCTTCGGATTCGAATATTTCTATGTATTGTGTCTCCGTGTCATTTTTTGTTATTTCTGCTAATTCTTTATCATCAAAAACATACTCGTCCTGGCCGCCCACTTTGACCACATAGCGGGGCATTTTCTTTCTTTTGGTGTCATACTTATCGACGTAGGAACTAAAATCCACCCCCCGGCGCTTAAGACGCTCCACGATGTGCTCCAATTCAACCAGGGCCAGTAATATCTCTTTGACCTGGGCAGGGGTATAGGTCTTCTTGCCCTCAAGTTTTGTCAAGCGGATACCGTCTGTGCCCAGATCCAGGACAAGGTCATTCATTTCTTTTTCAGTCTGGATATATTCTTCTCTTTTGCCCCGCGTCACCTTATATAAAGGAGGCTGGGCGATATAAATAAACCCGCCTTCAACAAGTTGAGGCATTTGCCTGTAGAGAAATGTCAGGATCAATGTGCGGATATGTGATCCATCGACATCCGCGTCGCACATTAGAATGATCTTATGGTAACGCAATTTTTCGATGTTAAAATCCTCGCTGATGCCGGTCCCCAGGGCGGTTATCATGGTGCGGATTTCATCATTGCTGAGTATTTTATCCAGCCTCGACTTTTCCACGTTTAAAATCTTTCCCTTAAGGGGCAAGATCGCCTGAAACGAACGGTCGCGTCCCTGCTTGGCCGAACCACCGGCAGAATCGCCTTCCACTAAATACAGCTCGCACATAGTCGGGTCCTTCTCCGAGCAATCCGCAAGCTTTCCTGGCAGGCCGCCGGAGTCCAGGGCCCCTTTGCGACGGGTGAGCTCGCGGGCCTTGCGGGCCGCTTCCCGCGCCCGGGCCGCCATGATGACCTTGTCTATGATCTTGTTGGCCACCGGTGGATTTTCTTCAAAAAAACGGGTCAGTGCTTCCAATGTCATGGAAGCTACCAACCCATCGACTTCCGAATTTCCCAATTTTGTTTTCGTCTGGCCTTCAAATTGAGGTTGAGGAATTTTGACTGAAATGACGGCGATCAGCCCCTCCCGGGTGTCGTCCCCGGAGATCCCCACCCCATCTTTTTCCTTGAGCAGATTTTTGGCCTTCGCGTAATTATTAATGGCACGTGTCAACGCCGAGCGGAATCCTGAAAGATGCGTGCCGCCCTCAATGGTATTGATGCTGTTGGCATAGGAAAAAACGGTTTCGTTATAGGTGTCGTTATATTGTAATGCCACCTCCACGTTGATATCATCCTTTTCGCGTTCAAAATAAATGACTTTGTTGTGCAGCGGCGTCTTGTTTTCCGAGAGATGTTCAACGAAAGAGACGATGCCGCCTTTGAATAAAAACAAGGATTCCTTGGGCTTCTCGCCACGATTGTCGGTGAGCTTAATGGAAATGCCCTTGTTTAAGAAAGCCAGTTCGCGCAGGCGTTTGGCCAAAATGTCGAACGAGAATTTCAAGTCTTCCTTGAAAATCGTTTTGTCCGGTTTAAAAGTCACCTTGGTCCCCGTTGATTTGGTTTTTCCGATGGTGGTGAGCTTTGAGACCGTGTTGCCTTCTTCATAGCGCTGATGATAGATGTTGCCATCACGCTTGACCTCCACTTCAAACCATTCAGACAAGGCGTTAACGCAGCTGATGCCTACCCCGTGCAGGCCTCCGGAAACTTTATAGGTATCCTTATCGAATTTGCCTCCGGCGTGTAATGTGGTTAAAACGACTTCGACCGCGGGTTTCTTTTCGGTCTTGTGGATGTCGACCGGGATACCACGTCCGTTATCGACCACGGAAATGGATTCATCATGATTGATAATGGTTTCAATGCTCGTGCAATACCCCGCCAAGGCTTCGTCGATGGAATTATCCACCGCCTCATAAACCAGATGGTGCAATCCGCGGTTAGAGGTGTCCCCTATATACATCGCCGGACGCATGCGCACGGCTTTCAATCCCTCTAGAACAGTAATGTTGCTGGCATCATAGGTGCCTTTTTGCTTCACTTGCTTTTCTTCTGTATTCATAGTCTACTTTGACCCCACTTTAAAATTAATTTTAACAATCGAGGGAAATTCTTTCCGCAATTCTTTTAAAAGACTTTCCCTATTTAAATTTAACCTCACCAACCGCATCGAAGAATCCGCGATAATTGTCACACATCCGTCCTTAAAATCTGCAATCCTGCTATGCTGGTCCTTGGAAATGCGAGCCCATGCCCCCTGAATGTCCTGAAAAGAACCTCCACTACCCGAGGCCATCTTCCCAATCACCCCTGAAACTATGTTTTTTATCGTATCCATGCCAAACCCCTATGTTTAAAGTCTCATGGGAAGGGCCAGGTACAAATATTCCTTAAGTCGCAGGACACATGGTTTATCCGGCCCCAGGAATTCCATGGGCACATATTCATCATCAATATTTTTAAGCACATCAATAAAAAATTGAGGATTAAAACCTACGATCAATTCCTGTTGCCCGTATTCTACAGCCACTTCTTCCCGGGATTCCCCCACATCTGGTGTGGTTTTTGAAATAACTAATTTGTCTTTAAAAAGTTCGAACTTAATCGCCTGAAAATCTGGCGTTGAAAGTAAATTGGCCCGTCGGATGGCAGCCAAAATGTCTTGGGTCTTGACCTTGGCTTTATTATTTCCTTCCTTAGGGATCACCTGCTTATAATTAGGAAATTCTCCTTCAATAATACGTGTGGCGATCAAAACACCATTAATATTAAACAAAACCTGCGTGCCTCCATGGATGATACTCACCTGTCCCTCTTCTTTAAGGTTGCGATTAATTTCATTAATTGCTTTAATAGGGATGATGATATGAAAATCTTTAGGGGAAGGCTGTATTAATTTCTTTTCCATTTTAGCTAAACGTCTTCCATCTGTAGCTACCATCCGCGCCATGTCCCCTGTCACTTCTAAAAGAAGACCATTTAAAACATACCGGGATTCCTCATAAGAAACCGCGAAATTAGTCAAACGGATCATTTCCTTTAAATCTGCCTGTTTAATTAAGACTGCTTCCTTGTCTTTAAACTCCGGAAACTTAGGAAATTCTTCTTTAGGCAGCCCATTAAGTTTAAACCGGCAATTAACCCCTTCTATATCTATTTGATTATTCTTACGGGCGATAATAATAACTTCTCCATTAGGCAGTTCCCGGACAATATCACTAAAACGCTTGGCAGGAATGGTTATAGCTCCCTGTTCATAAACGTGCACAGGTAATTCACAAGATATACCTATATCCAAATCAGTGGTATTGAGTTTTAAAGCATCATTGTTTGTTTCTAACAGCATATTAGAGAGAATAGGCAGGGTTGCTTTAGGTGAAACAATGTTGCTGACTGTGGCAATAGCCGCCTGGATTTCTTCTTTATTCGTCTTTATTTTCATATTCACAACCCTCTACCATTAATGCTTTGTGGTTAAAGTTTAAAAGCAGTCGTAATCGTATTAGTACATGTGGATAACTTGAATTAAAGCCAAATCCTCATTATTTTTAGCAGTTTATGGCTATTAACATCTGTGGATAACTTTGGGATAAGTGTTTTTCTTATCCACAATTTTTCAATCTTCCACATCATTCTAAAAGAATCCCGTTTAAATAATCAATACTTTTTTTTACTTCCGCCTTGGTTATAAATTCTTTTTCCACCTTTTTATAAGCATGCAAAACAGTAGTGTGGTCTTTGCCTCCAAATGCGGCCCCGATTTCAGGCAAAGAATGGGTCGTTAACTTACGCGTCAAATACATGGCTATTTGTCTGGGCAAAACCACATTTTTATTACGTTTTTTAGTTTTCAAATCAGCCAAGGTCACCTGAAAATAGGCAGCGACTTCTTTCTGGACCATCTCCACACTGATCGTTTTAATTGTTTCTTTGATCATGTCTTTAAGGACTTGCTTGGCCACAGCCAATGTAATCATTTTATCTTTAAACAGCGCGTAAGCCACAACCCGTATCAAGGCCCCTTCCAACTCACGAATATTGGTTTTAATTTCTTGGGCAATAAATAATACGACATCATCCGGGACCTCCTCTGCTTCTAATTCCAATTTCTTACGTAAGATGGCTACCCTGGTTTCAT
>CAZKUL010000041.1:0-20456 GCA_964555945.1 uncultured Planctomycetales bacterium | reverse complement strand
TGTTCCAAATGAAGAGAATCTTTAGAACATTTTTGTCGTAAACCGAAGCAGACGGAAAAAATATTCCGTGCCGAACACATCATCTATTAGTTGTTCATCTGCTCACGCGGATTTTATTATACTGAAACTCACCCGAATCCCAAAGGCTTTCTTTGCGGATTTATTGTTTGCTAATCACTTTCCCTTTGCAGTAGAATAGCTATCTTATGCGGAGCTTGAAAACAATCCTATTCTGGGGCTTGCTCCTGGCGGCCCTGTTTAATCTCCTGGGCGCCTATGGCCAAGCCGTTAGTCAATGGCGGGATCATACCACCATCCCGCTACACAGCCTTGGTTTTCAATTCATGGGGCTGGAAAATGTATTTAAAGGGATTCGTACCGTCGGTTATTTTACGGATAAGGACCTGGGCCAATCACTGGCCATCGCCCAATTTGAGCAAGCGCAATACATGTTGGCACCAACCGTTTTAGACCTTAACCACACGCAATATCATTGGGTGATTTTCGATTGCACCAATCCGCAAATGGCCATGGAGACCATCAAAAGCTTAGGGTTCACTCCTTTAAAAGTTAATCACGGGATTATTTTGGCGTATAACCCCAACGGGATCTAAATGGCCTACATCTTCTATTTTTTGGGTATCATTATTAGTCTTGCTGCAGGCTTTCTCTTCATACGTCTGCTAACAGGCGGACGTCTCAATATCATTCTTCATCTGTTATTAGCCTTAGCACTGGGATTGGGCCTCGTGGGTACGGTAACTTTTTATACACATATTTTATTTAATCAATCTTATCATTGGTTTCCTGTTGGAATTGTAATATTGGGCATAGTAGTTCTCATACTAAACATTTATCGATATCCGTCATTGCGAGGAGCGAAGCGACGAGGCAATCTCAACAAAATTGGTTGTTCTTTCAGAGATTGCTTCGCCCTTCGGACTCGTAATGACGTAAAAAGTAAAAATGTCTTAGGGCTATTGACCCTATTTATACTTGCCCTTCCCCTGACCATAGGCGCCCTTCACTATCCTCTAGGTGGCTGGGATGCGTGGTCATGCTGGAACCTGAAAGCAAAATTTATCTTCTTAGGGCAAGACCATTGGAAAGATGTTCTCTCACCCGGCCTTTGGCGAAGTAATACGCATTATCCCCTGCTTTGGCCACTCGTCAATGTGTGGTTTTGGGATTTGAGCGGCCGCTTTGATCAGATTGTCCCTATGCTTAACAGCATCGTTATTGCTTTATTAACGGCGGGGATATTGCTGTTCGGCCTTTTGGAATTGACCGGCCTGCTATGGGTTTCCATCGCCGCGGCCATCCTGGTGACTGCTTTACCCTTTGGCGTGACGTTATTGATCAGCCAATACAGCGATTCCCTGCTGGGCCTTTATCTCCTGGCGGCGTTTACGTGTTTCCTGCTGGCAGAGAAATATAATCTCCCCAAGTTAAAAATGCTGAGCGTGATTTTTCTAGGGCTGATGAGCTTTACCAAGAATGAGGGTTTGATGGCTTCAGGCATTGCGGCGCTGCTCATCTTTTGGCATGAACGTTCGCATAAAAAAGATTTAAAAAGTCTTATCCTCGCCTATTTTATCGCCCTCTTACCAACGATCATATTCACCCTTGGCTTTGCCCCCAAGAACGAAGCCTTCATCAACGGCCTCACATCGGCGGACAAACACACCAATTGGGCGCGTATCTCCATCCTGATGGTTTATCCCTGGTTCGAGTTCATTTCCGGCAAATGGAATGGTTTTTGGTTCCTGGTACTCGGCGGGATTATATTAGCAGGAAAAAGACTATGGCAATCCACTCTTGGAGTAATGGGCTTTGCTCTAATCCTATATCTGGGAGTGGTGATGGCTTATTACGCGGTGAATACCTTCTTCGAAATAGGCTGGTGGCTCTCAACAACCCTCTCACGCATCCTCTTTGCCCTGGTACCAACGATCGTTTTATGGATTGCCCTTGGCCTCGCTGAGTAGGGACAAGGCGTGCTTTGACTAAGGCCGTTTGATCTTCTTGATTTTATACTTGAGGATTCCCGCCGGCACCTTGATTTCCAATGTTTCTCCGGCTTTATGGCCGAGAAGGCCTTTGCCGATGGGAGAATAAATGGAAATTTTATTCTCTTCGTAGCTTGCTTCTTCGGGGGAGACTAACATGTAGGTGAGTTCTTCGTTATTATCCAAATCCTGCATGGTCACAATAGCACCGATAAAAATCTTGTCTGAAGGGATATTCTCATTCTCAATGATGCGCACATTGGCGAGCTTACCCTCAAGCTCGGCAATGCGCGATTCATTATGAGCCTGGGCCTCTTTGGCCGCGTCATATTCCGCGTTCTCGGAAATATCCCCCTGGGCCCGCGCCTCACCAATAGCTTTGGCGATTTTTTGGCGCTCGGTGGTCTTCAGGGATTCCAATTGAGTTTGAAGTTTATGAAATCCTTCTCTTGTTAAATAAACCTCATTACCCATATCACATTGCCTCAATGGCCTTGATCATGATAGGAACTACACCCTGGGACTCTTCTTTGCTCATGCGCCCGAGCTTCGTAAAGCTCCACTGGCCATCGATCTGGTTCTCGCGGGTGACCTGTAACTTTTTGGGAGCGCCATTATAAGAATACACTCCGACGCTGATTCTGGTATTCTGGAAATCAATCACCTCTTTAAATGAGGATACATCTAACGTCTGATCGTAAGGCATTTTTTTGTCCTTTCATTGTATTAATAAAATTTAGGATAACCCCGGCAAATTAAACCCGGGCATACTTTTCATTTTATTGGCCGCCGCCTGTTGGGAACGTTTGATCGCGGTGTTCATGTTCTTTAAAAGATCCATTTGGATACGATTTTTATTACCGGCGTTCAGGAGCCCCTCTTCAATCTCGATCGACTGAAATATCTGAGCTCCGTTGACAACCACCTTGATTCCACGCGTTTCCTGGACTTCAATGATGGTCGACTCCAACTCTTTTTTGAGTATATCCGCCTGCTTTTTCATTTCCATCAGCTTCTTGACTTGATCTAACATGGGATCTCCCCTAACATTGTCCTTCTATAATATATATTTTATTGAAAGTATTTTATACCTTAATTTTCGCATTTTGGCAAGCACTCAATATTCCCTTTCCCTTAAGCTTCCTTAAACTTAGCCAAAGGCCTCCTGCAGATCGTCACTGCAGTCTTGAAGCCAATTCATATAAACTGCTTATTAAGAATTTTTGCAAAAACACAATGATAAGAAAGACAATGAAAGGCGAAATATCTATGGCTAAAGGCGGCAACAAACGACGGACCGGCTCCAGTACAGGTTCTGTTACGCGCATGAGAAATTGGACAATCGGGTTGAAAGGATCCGGATTCACCCAGCTGAGTAACGCGCGGATCAAGATCAGCCAATACATGATAAACAAGAGCGCATTGATCACATAAGCCAGCGCGCTAATAAAATTGCCAAGGATAAACATGAAAACCTCCTCCAGATTGTCATTCCCGCGAAAGCGGGAATCCATATCAAGATTAATTCTAAAATGGACCCCCGATTAAAACATTCGGGGGTGACAGACGATTTATCTACAAAATAACGTACCACCTAAAAGACTTTAAACAAATTCCCTTCCAGCAATTTCTCATTGAGCCGGTTTAGGAGCTCTTTGCTTTTAAATGAAATGTCCTTCCATCCCTGCAAAAGATCCTGGACACCCTGACTGGTTGCTTGCAGGGAAACCGCTGTGCTGGTGATGACCGCTGCCATATCTTCC
This sequence comes from uncultured Planctomycetales bacterium, assembly GCA_964555945.1. Lineage (GTDB taxonomy): Bacteria > Omnitrophota > Gorgyraeia > Zapsychrales > Fredricksoniimonadaceae > JABDGZ01. Next base: position 16,684 of record CAZKUL010000041.1, on the reverse strand, counting down.
ACGTCAATAGGGTCTTCCCCGATGATGGGAGCCGTTGGATCAAATACTTTTAAAGAATGGTCTTCACTGATCTCAATGAGCTTCTGGCCTAAGACCCCCTCTGTCCTTATGCTGATCTTGGAACACTTGCGAAATTCAAATTCATATTTCTTATAAATATCCAGACGCACCTTCAGGCTGCGACCATTGATAGGCTGGCTCAAGAAATCGACCGCACCTACCACCCCCACATCCACCCCTGAAATACGGATGGGGGAACCCTCCACAAGGCCACCCACCTGATTAAAAAGGGCTATGACCTGGAACTTCGGTTGCGTAAGCCCGCGGTCAAGCCCGATAAAAAACACACTGGCCGCAATTAACACCAGGCCAGCAATAAAAAACAAACCCGCCGCCAATTTTTTAAAATTCCCCCCATTGTTCTCCATAGATCTCTCCTGCAAAGTCATTCTGAGGCAGCGCCGAAGAATCTCAAAAGAATTAATTTTTTAAGACCTTTGGCCGCGCTCAAGGCATGACAAACTATTATGGACTCGCCGCCTGCAAAAACTGCTGTACAAATGACTCTTTCGATTCCTTTAACTGCTGTGCGGTACCTATCGCTGCGATCCGGCAATCATTGATAATGATGATCCTGTTGGCAATGCGAAAAGAATTGCCCACGTCATGGGATGTCATCACCGTCGTGGATCCTATCTGCTGGGAAACATGACGGATCAAATCCGATATGTCTCGGCTGCGGATGGGATCAAGGCCCGAGGTAGGCTCATCGCACAAGAGCACCTTGGCTCCCAGCACAATGGCCCGGGCCAATCCCACCCTTTTTTTCATGCCGCCACTGAGCTCATCAGGGAATTTGGGCTCCACCCCGTCCAAATCCACCAGCTTTAAGACCTCGCGCACGCGTGCGGAGACCTCCGTTGGTTTAAGTTTCCTATGCTCGCGCAGCGGAAAAGAGACATTGTCATAGCTATCCATAAAATCGTATAAAGCACCTTCTTGAAACAGATAACCCATATTGCAACGCACCTTCAAAAGCTCGGTTTCACTTAAAAGATCAATATTAACGCCGTCAATGACCACGCGCCCTTTATCAGGGCGGAACAACCCGATCAAATGTTTAAGCAGCACTGTTTTACCGGCCCCGCTTAACCCCAATACAGCGATGATCTCACCTGCACTGACATCAAAGGTGATGTCCTCCAGTACAGGCTGCCCCCCCAATTGCTTATAGACACCCTCGACTTTAATCATTTTCCCGACGCTCAAAATAACGGAATTTATTTTTATCAAATTTGGTGTAAATACGATCGTAAGGCTTAACAGCTATTTTCTGCACAAAAACCTGGACACCCTTGTACTCGGCAATTTGAAAAACATCCGAATCTTGCATCACTTCATAATCATTGACCGGAAACCATTTAGATCCCTCAAATTCAATGGGCTCGCCTTCGCGTATCCACGCGGCCTCGATGACCGGCGCGGGATAACTCTGCACCTGACCGTCATTGCCCGAATTGACCGAAGCACATCCGGCCGCGAGTCCCGTGAGCGCCAACAAAAGGCTGAGCCTCAAAAGCCCTTGTTTCTTTTTCATACATTACCCCCAGAATGTTAAAATAATTTTAGTCAACACAGCGTCTGATAAGATCACCGCAATGTACGAATAGGCCACCGCTTTGGTCGTAAAACGGCCAACGCCCGTGGCCCCACCCTGAGTAAAAAAACCCTGATAACAACAAATCCATCCGATGATAATAGCAAAGAAAAAGACTTTAATAAATCCACTGAAAAAATCCACGTAACCCACGGCTTCCAGTGTCTCATGAATGTAAAAAGCACCGGGCAGGCGCGCTTGGGACATTGCTATCATATACCCGCCGGCAATGCCCAGGATCTCGGAAATAATGACTAAAACAGGTAAAACCAGTACACAGGCCAGAAACCGGGGGACAACGAGAAATTCGATGGGGTCTACCCCCATGGCCCGCGTCGCCTGTATTTGGTCCTGTGTATTCATTGTCCCTAATTCCGCGGTTATCCCGGCACCTGCTTTTCCTGAGAAAATCAATGACGTAAATACGGGACTCAACTCCCGCAGCAAGGACAAAGCAACCAGGCGCGCAATAAACTCCTTGGCGCCAAAGCGCTGCAAGGTGATAAACCCCTGTAAGCCTAACACTGTTCCGGTCGCCATGGAGGTCAGCATGACGATCATGATCGACTGCACGCCCTGCTCATAAGTTTGGTTTAAGACATCCTGCCAACGGATGCGGCCGCGAAAGATCAATGAAAGGATATCACCCAAAAAGAAAATGGATTCACCGACACTGCGCAGATGCCCCAAAGCATTTTTAAGAAAACGAGGGATCATGACTTTTCCTTGAGCCAAAGCCGGGATAGCTCCTTATTGATCGCCTCCTGTCGGCTTAAAGAAATATGTTTTTTGGCCGCCTCTTGACGCCCGTGGGGACCTGTGCTCGCTCCCGCGGAGGTAAAATCTTTGACACTAATGACCTTGGTGCCCAACGAACGCGCGTAGAGGAATATGTCTTTATCATCCGAGACAACCACGCAATTTTTCCTGTGCTTGTCCTCTTCGACCATGCGCTTGATCTGGTCATCCGCGGAACAGCCATCCGAAAAAATCACTCTCACATCACCCTGAACGCGGGCCTGCCCGGGGGAGATCATCGCGGACGCCCCCGCGTGGTCCGGATGGCCGTCAAAAACGACCGTCACCTCATTATTCACGCTTCCCTGGGGCTTGGCCTGCTCAATCCATTTTAAAAGACCGAGACGCCCCTCTTCAAGAGGCAGATCCCTTAAGGGCGCCATTGCTTTGAGTATATTGTATCCGTCCAGAAGATAATGTAGTGACATAGAATAATCCACCTAATAGCCCGGCGATGATAGTAAAAGCAGAATTAACAAGCCCTAAGCCTTTTGCTACGTCTGGCGAGACTCCCACCAAATGGAGCAAAAAACCCCAACTGATTTCCCGGAATCCCAATCCCGCGATGGAGGGCAGGGAAGTCACCACACAAACGATGGGTGAGAAAATAACAAAATACACCAATGGGATATTTTGATGCATGCCCTTGGCAGAAAGATAAAATTCTATCGCCAAAACTATTTGGGCCACAATAGAGATGGCGACGGCCTCCCAACCATTTTTCTGCTTACCTTTCAAAAGCACAATATCATAATGCAATCTCATCAGGTTTTCTTTGACCTTAGGCCATCCCGCGAAGGCCTTGCAGGCGAAAGAAAAAATGCGATGGCTAAAAAGCACTACCACAAACGCCAGGGAAATAATGCTCATCAGCGCAATGGCCAGAATGACTAATCTATTCTCAATGATGCCATGACCGAAAAGAAAGGCCAGCGCCGCCAGGATGACAATGCCCGCGAATCCGGATAAACGGTCCAATACAATGGAAGCAAATATCTTGGGCTTGTGCCCAACTTCCTGGGCCAGGCCCAAACCTCTGATCACATCACTTCCCACGGCAGAGATCGGCGCCAAGTTAGAAAAAAGCGATATAAAAAACCAGCGCATGCTGGAGAGGCTTTTGGCCTTGAGCCCAACCGCCTTCATCAAAATCCGCCATCGCCAGATGATCAAAAAATTAATTAAAAAGAAAATAATTCCGGCGGCGCTCATGTAGCGGATATCCGAATCTTTGATGGCCTGCCATATATCTTTATAATTGGTCGTCGTAAAGACCCAGGTCAAAAGACCTAAACTTAAAAGACAAGGTAAGATTACCGAAAAAATATTCTTTTTAGACCCTGTAGTCATGACATCCTGACCTGGCTATTTAAGGCTGATTGATAGCCTTTTTCGGCGATAAAGGAACTGCGTACCAGAGGACCGCTCTCCACATAGGCAAAACCCATCTCCAGTCCCTTTTGACGGAAATAGTCAAATTCCTCTGGTGTAAGGAAACGTTCTACCGGTAGATGACGTTTGCGTTGGGTCGGCGCCAAGTATTGGCCTATGGTCAGGATATGACAACCTGCCTGACGCAACTCTTCCATCACCTCAATGATCTCGCCTTCGGTCTCACCGATACCTACCATCAAGGATGATTTGACAAAAGCCCTAGGATTAAGCTCACGAAAACTTCGTAATACGCTTAACGAGCGATCATGCAGCGCCTGGGGACGAATGGTGGGACTCAATCGCCTGACCGTCTCGATATTGTGACTGATGACCTCTGGGGCAGCGGCACTTAAAACTTTTAAGGATTCTTCTTTGGCAGAAAAATCCGGGATCAAAACTTCAATTTTAACTCCCGGCGTGAGTCCTCGAATAGCGGCGATCGTCCTGGCAAACTGCAGGGCCCCTTCATCTTCAATATCATCCCGCGCCACAGAAGTCACCACCACATAGCGCAGGCCCAATTCTTTGACCGCCAGCGCGACGTTTTGAGGCTCCTCGGCATCAACCAGGTCCGGGCGTCCGGCGGGAACAGCGCAAAAACGGCAGGCGCGGGTGCAGGTGCCTCCTAGAATCATGAAGGTGGCCACACCCTCTTTCCAACAAGTCCCCATATTAGGGCAATTGGCACTCTCGCAGACGGTATGAAGTCGGCTGCCCCTGAAAAGGTCCTTCATGGTGCGGATCTTTTCCATGTCAGGGACCTCCTGTTTAAACCAGGAAGGAAGCTTCACTAAACCCGAATCAAATTTTGTGTTTACTGTCATTGTCCTCACCCAAAACATTTCCGGTATAAGAACCATTTTTAATCTGAGACGCGATCCTCGCACGATCCCGGGGATTCAAATAATCAATGATCAACTTGCCGTGCAGGTGGTCATATTCATGTTGAAAAACCTTGGCCACAAGCCCGCTCAACTGGGCGCGCACCTGACGATTATCTTGGTCAGTGAATTCCACCCATACGATTTTGGCCCGTTTGATATCTACGAGCACCCGGGGGATGCTCAAGCAGCCTTCTTCCATGACCTCGCTTCCGGCCGTCTTAATGATTTTGGGATTAATGGCCGCAAAGACCTCTTTGCCGGTATCCACGACAAATATCTGTTCGTTGATGCCCACTTGAGGCGCTGCCAGGCCCACACCCCGGCAGGCGACCATGGTCTCAAACATCGCCGCAATCAGCATGCGCTCAACCGGGCCTACTTCTTTGACCGGCTTGGATTTTGCCACCAGGCAAGGATCCCCATAAAATCTAATTTTTAAAGGACCAAATTTCATTTCTTAATTTTATTTTTTTCATCTAAATAAACAATTTTTGGCGTAAGACCTTTGGCTTCAGTGACCTCCAATAGACCATAACTCAAAATAATCAACCGGTCCCCCACAAACCCAAGACGTGCCGCAGGGCCATTAAGACAAATAACCCCAGAACTTGGATTGCCCGCAATGACATAGGTCTCAAGCCGGCTACCGGTACTTTCGTTAAGCACATGCACTTTTTCCCCAGGAATAATGCCTACGGCCTTTAGAATCTCGGAATCAATGGTAATACTACCCTCGTAATGCAGCTCGGCCTGGGTGACGGTGGCATGACCAATTTTAGATTTCAACACCTCAATAAGCATAAAAACTCCAATAGAAAATGTTTAACTATATGTCATCCCGGCGAAAACCGGGGTCTTTATTCTACCGAAGAAGATTCCGGCTTGCGCCGGAATGACAATGTTACTAAACAATTACCTCCAATAAGTTACAAGTGTGGATTTAATTTGGCCAATAATTTGTCTTTTGCCATCGCACCCACAATCTGGTCGACTGGTTTCCCCTCTTTAAAAATTAATAATGTCGGGATGGACATGACATTATAATTGCCCGCCAATTGGGGTGATTCATCCACATTGACCTTCGTCATTTTCATTTTTCCCTGTAATTCGACGGATAACTGGTCAATCACAGGGGCTATCATTTTACAAGGCCCGCACCATTCAGCCCAAAAGTCTACCAATACCGGTAACGTCGACTTTAAGACCTCAGCCTCAAAATTCTTTTCATCCAAATGTAAAGTACTCATATTCATATCCTTTCCTAAAACAATAAAAAATCCCAATGCCAGCCCTTTGGGATATTATAAACAGTATTATATATTCACTGTGAATATATATCAAATAAATAAACGACAGACTTGACCGATAAAAATACCGATATAGGCGCCAATGGAATGGCCGAGAATAGCCAAAAGCAGGCCCACGGACGCAAGGCCGGGCTGATAGACTTCAGCCACCATGGGTGCGGAGGCTAGGCCCGCAATATTGGCCAAAGAGGCAGTGGCGATCAAAAAAAGCGGGGCCCGTATCAAGCGTGCGGTCCCCACCAAAATGGCGATATGGACCATAATGACAATCACACCGGCCCCAATTAAAATACCTGCTTGAGCGGCATTATGCAAACTGGCCCTGGCCCCGATAGATGTCAGGACAAAATATAAAATCCATTTCCCAAATTTATTGGCGCCCAGGCCTTGAATGCGTGAGAGCGAAGTTGTGGATAAGAATATAGCCAGCGTTGAAACTATAAGAATAGTCCAGGCATAAGGTGTTATTGCATTCTTTATCGTTGGTAAATGAGAAGCCAGCATTTGCGATAATCGACCAATCAACAAAGCCAACACTATAACCAAAATCGCCTTACACGGGACCACAACCTGTTTCTTTTGTTTTGAGAATGATTCCGAACGTTGAGCTAAATCATCTAAAATCCTTCGATCAGAATGGTTCCAGGCATCAAATTCTTTTTGGCGTGCGGCTAAAGCGACCAAAATACCAAGCCAGGCATATGGGACAACGGTATCCACAATGACCATAGGCAAAAAAACCGCGTCCGGCACGTTCAATGCCTCCTTGACCGCGACCATATTGGCACTTCCCCCTGTCCACGAAGCAGCCAGGGCCCCAAACCCTCCCCAAAAAGCAGGGCCTACCAAAGGTTTGAAAATAATAAAACTAATGACCATACCCAGCATGATCCCCAAGGACCCGGCAAAGAACATGATCAGCGCTGCCGGTCCCAGACGGGAAATGGCCTTGATATCCACATCCAACAACAGCAAGAACAGCGCCGGGGGCAAGAGATATGTCGTGATCCCTGCGTACAGAGGACTCTTAGCATCAATGATCCCGCAGGTGGACAACAGCATAGGTGTAAAATAGATCCAAAACATCGAAGGCAGGAAATTAAACAAATGCTTCGTGCGGACATTTCCAGCCAAAAACAATATGCTGAATTCTACTATTAAGAGAACGAGGACAAGAAATATGGGATTATGAATCATTGTTGAATAATCTCCCCTATTTGGATTCAATCGTAGAGACGCCATTTATGGCGTCTTTTATAAGGCGTCTCTTATAAATGTTGTCTCTCGGGATTCTTGTATTGAGACGCCATAAATGGCGTCTCTACGCAACAGGTATAACGCCAATACCGCTTTTGACCTTGCTTAGATCATAGACGCCCTGCATCGACAAATAAGGATTGCGCACGGCTTCGTTTTTGATAAAGAATGGCGTATCGAGGTCGATGAAATCAAAATAGCCTAGGGCGGCGGCCAGATGGGCGGAGCAGGTCATGCTCAAGTTGGACTCCATCATGCCGCCGATCATGAGCTTGACGCCGGCGGCATGAGCCAGACGGCTGATTTCAAGGGCGTGAACGAGTCCGGTTTTCATGAACTTCACATTAATGGCGCCGGCTGCTTTTTCTTTGATGATACGGATGGCATCCGCGAGCGTGGAGGCGCTTTCATCGGCGCAGACGCAAATCTTGGATTCGCGTGTGACCTTCTTTAAGCCTTCCCAATCTGCTTTCGGCACCGGCTGTTCAATCAAGTCAGGTACAATGCCAATCTTGTTTAATGCCTTTAGGAAATAAAGTGTTTGCCGTGCGGTAAATCCCTGATTAGCATCCAGAATAATCTGCGCACGCGGAGCTATCTTGCAAACAGCCTCGACCCGTTTAAAATCCAATTCCCAATCCCGGCCAATCTTGATTTTAAAGGCCCGAAAGCCCTGGGCTTTAAATGCTTTAGCTTTCGATATAGTTTCTTGCAGATCAGCGATGACAATGGTGATATCTGTCCGTAAGCGCTTAGGGTTGCTCGACCATAAATGCCACAGGGGCATACGCAAATACCGGGTCAATGCATCAAAGAGAGCCATCTCCACAGCGGCCAGGGCACTTTTATTGTGGGCCAAGCGTTCGTGCAGTTGCGCTGAAATATCTAAATAATCGGCAATGTCCCTTCCTTCAAGAAGCAGCGCCATGCTCTTTAAATTCTTTAAGGTCAGCGCTATTGTCTCCCCAGTAATATGCGTGGCCACGGCCGCTTCGCCAAACCCTTTGGTCCCGTCTTTCAATACCAGGGTGAAGGCAATATTTTCTAATTGATCATGCTGGCCGGTGGCAATACGAAAGGGTTGGTTTAAGGGAGCTTGAAACAATTTGACAAAAGATTTTGTGATGCAGGACGTTTTAATCAAGGGTCACAGTCCTTGTGAGCCGCCGCAAGAGAGAACCTTTCTGGCTTCCCTCGCCTAAAGACAGGTCAGAGATGACCACGCGGTCAAGGGCAAAGGTTACTTCCTTTTGGTCCACTTTCTGCTTATAGGCTGTGGTATCGTGAATGGCATATGGCTTTCCGTTGACCATGCCTAAATAAAGCATAATGTGTCCCTTCATAGCCAGCAATGTATTGCCAGCGGAGGCTTTAGCAATGACAGCGATTTTGACATTGTCCTTACTATTTTGATCCATACCAACAGCCATGGGACTGACCTGGGACTGGTCCTTGGAGTCGCGCGGCAACTCAAGGCCCATGGTGGCAAAAACCATTTGAATAAACCGGGAACAATCCTGCTCGCCGTCAATGTCCCCCCATCCATAAGGCTCATTGAGCATCATCAAGGCCTGTTTATAAATGTTGCGTGCGGTCATGGGCAAGAAACCTGCATTAATATCCTCGGCATTCATATATCCTTCATGGATGGCCAGGGTACCATCACTGTCCATGACCGGCACCTGGACCGTGACACGGCCGGAGGCAACACCTACCAAGGGCAAACGCAGCCCCATCCGCACATAATCATCGTAATCCGTCCTGTTCCCATTAAGAAAAATATCCGCCTTAGCCTTGATCACGACCGCAAAATGCTTGTCCTCGGCAAATCCCTTGACTTGCGTTAAATCTCCCAGAGCTATGTCCTTGGCCTCGACCCATCCATCGCTGATATCCGTCATGACATAGTACCAAAGCCCATCGGCGGAGGTAAGCACGACAGCGACCGGCGTGCCCAGATCCAAAGCGCTGTTTTGCAATTGGTCAAAATCCAGATCATCCTTCCCCTCATAAAAGCCCTGCCGGGTCGGTAAAAAACGCTGTGCCGTAAAATGCACGACCAACCCATAGCGCGGCGCCACCCCTACATCCACCGCGCTTAGGTTCATGTTCCGTTTAACGTCATCCAAAAAGTCCTGGTCCACCTGGACCCCTGCGGAAGTCAAATAGCCTTTGGCCACAATACCATCCAATGTCCCTTCCAGGTCTTGTAGCAAAGTCTCAGTCTTTAAATCTTCGACGAGGGTAAAAATATTCTTGGTCAGCTTTTTATCGGTACGCAGGCGGGAATTGAATTGGTCAATAATCTCAGGATTCATGATCACCGCATCCGGTGAAGGATGCCGGCTGATCCAAAACCCAGCCGTCTTCATCGCACGCAGGGAATGGCCAATCAACGATGGCGCTTGAAACTTGGCCTGATCCTGGGCAAAGAGGGTGGAGGGAAGAAACAGAAGAAGAAGAAAAAAAAGAAAAATCAAGGATGGCACATTTCTCCTGTACCGCTCTTTAATAAATAACGACAACATTATCAAATTAGTTTTAATAGATTGTCATTCCCGCGAAAGCGGGAATCCAATAATTCACTATCCGCCATCGTTGGCAAGCAATTCTGTTTTCTTCAGATACTTTTTTGAAGCTTCATAAAGCTTTAGATCGGCCGTACAAAATAAATCATATTCCGTTGTAATGGCCGCCGCTAATTGGATAGCATCTTGAGATCGCAGTGGGAACCCCTTTAGAATTTTAACGGCCCTTTCTTCCAAAGCATCGTTAAACGCGGCCACATGAAAATATCTATAATCTTCTCCGACATCTTTAAGTACTTTCTTTAGTCCAGGTGTACCTAAAAGACCTTCTCTCCTGATCCTGTAAAATACATGATGAATTTCAATCCATGTCACCGGGGACACAATGACAACACTGGCCTTTCCCAACAATTCCGATAAGCGCTGTACTCCGTATTCTTCCATGATATATTTCTTAACGAGAGCAGATGTATCGAGAAAGAGTTTCACTCCCTCTCCTCATCCCGGTATTTAACAACCATTTTTGAAACCGAGGCCTTGTTCTTTAAGGTCACCTTGGGGGAAACTACTTTCCACGAAGGAGTTTTGATGTTTTCATTCCTTGGGATGATTTCCGCGACCGGCTTGTTGCGGACCATGACAATTACATGATCTCCCTGCTCAACTTTCTTTAGAAAACCCGAAAAATTATGTGTCAATTCGCGGACGTTAACAGCGATCATAGGCTCACCCTCCTTTCACAATAAGTCTAACATATGTTAGACATAATGTCTACGTTTTAGGCCACATTTTATCGTCATTGCGAGGAGCCGTAGGCGACGAAGCAATCTCGTACAAAATTACGAGCAACGCTAAAGCCCCATTAAGGCGTAGCCAGGGATTCGAGTTCTTTGAGGATGGGAAGGTCTTCTGCGGACCTGATACCAGTAACAATGGGAATAAACCCCGGCGCCGAAATCATGGCCGGATCTTGAAGGGCCAACGGCAAAGGAACGCCTTTACCGTCCTTTTTTACAGTCATGGCCAAATTTGCGGAGTTTAAGTCGATACCACCCTTTGTAAAATCTTGACCCGGAAGTTGGATCCTAGCTTTAATCTCCTGGTGGGTCATCTGTGCAAAATCATTTAATGCTTTTTGAAGCTCCGGACGAGCAACATTAAATTCTAAGTTAGTTGTCTCTCCTGTTGTAAGATCAACCTCTGTAATTTCTTTTGGATCTTCCTTAGTCACATAGTCCATCATGTATCCTATATCCCCTTTAATATTTACTTCTATTTTCCAGGGAGCTATGGCTGTCATATTCCTAACTGTTATTGAATTTCCCTGAGTTACTATATCAGCTGAAGTATTTAGCTTAGGATTTACTCTTAGAGTTAACCTCATTGGTGAAGTATCTCCTAGAGCATTAATTGCGGCTACAAGACCTTCATTACCGAGAATTCTTGGTTTTCCATTTTCTTGCACAACAATTAATTGCTTTGGTATATTATTTGTCAAAGATTGGACCGTGTTTCCAACTATTGTGTGATAATTAGGAACACCGGCATCATCAATAGTAATAAAATATAATTGTCCTAGAATAACAAAAAAACTATTAATTCGACTAAAAGTGGATACAGGATTGATTTGATAATTAAATATAGTATTTTTCGTAAGCATATCCATGTACAGGGAAAATTGACTGTCAGGGCTTTGTTGTTTGATTGTTTTAATGACTTCTTCTACCTTTTGTTTTGGCAATGAAGGCTTAGGGGCAGCTTTTTCATTTTCTTTATGCTTGACTTGCGTTGCTTGTGTTTGGGGGGGCTTGGCTGACGCATTTCTGGCTTCTGGGGTTTTACCAAGAGATTGATCTAATCTATTTTTCAAATCAGCAGGTAATGGAGGAGCTACTGTCATTGGTGCAATATGATCCGCAAGACGATGTGGTGTTAATCTAGGCGCATTCAATAATTCTTGCTCGACAAGCACGTTTGTTTGATACTGCGCAGAAGCTCGTGAAGAATCTGCCAAAGCCACTCCTACTGCCAACCAGCGAAAGAACCCCCTGCGTCTTACATCAGGATTCTGAGATAATAATACTTCAGCCCTTTTTAATCCAACTATAGTTATCATAGCTTCGTTCCCCTTTTCCCGCAAAAACCCACCCGAAAAATACTTCCTCGGTATCATCTGCTGCGTCACGGGGTCGATTTCTTCTTTGATGTAGTTGTAGGCGCCCTTCTTAAAGGCTTTTAGGTATTGCTTGTAGACTTTCTGCAAGGCCATGGTGGGGTCGGTTAGGTCAACGCCCTTGACCTTGTTCTTATTGGCATAGATTTGGGTAAGGATGCTCTTCCTAAGCGCTTGCTTATACCAGGTGGCGAGGACCATGCCGTGATAGATCTGGCGCAGTTGAGCGAAATTCTTGCCCTCGTTGACCTCCTTTTCAATGGCAGGCAGGATGATCTGGCGCACCAATTGAGAGCCCAACTTGTTGACCCCGCTCACATCCACAGGATGGTCGGTATTTTCCACTGCGATGGCAGCATGTTTCTGCAGAGAGAGATAGTCTTCCTCAAGCATGACCTTCAAGTGACTTTGCACGATGAGGACAGTATTGTCTTTCTCATACACAGAAGCTGTATCAGGCAAGATCCAGACTTTATTAAAGGTATTGACGGGGATCTGGGTGGTACCGTATTTTTGGGCCGCCTGTGCATAGACTTCTTTCCAAAACTTTTTGCCCAGCGCCTCTTCCGGATATAACAGGGACGCCGTGATTTGCTTGAGCATATAATCCTGCGCCAAGAGGTCCCGGCCCATTTCCGTCTTACCGAAATCAGTATCAATGATGCGATTGCGCTCATAGGGCGAAAGATTGACCCATTGCTTGTCCTCCGCGATGGTCATAGCCGCCAGGAAATACTTGATCAATTTCTGGAAATATTCTCTCTGTTGGTCAGCCGGGATATGGGAATCACCGGGGTCGACCAGAAAGCTAAAAGCAAAAGGGTTCTTGGGATCAATGATCATGCCGCGGATGATGGCGGGTGTAAAGTTCGGGCTTAAATGCACACGGAAGCCAGGCACCGGCATGAGCGGCATGGGCATTTGATCAGCCAAAACCTGGGGTATATATAAGGAAGTTGTAACAAACGCCACAACCACAAAGCCAATGGCGGCCCCAAACCATGATGAACGTTTCTTATGTGTACTAAAACCCGAAAATAGCATAACTCTCCCTCTGTTGATCTCTTAGTGGAAGGATATCATATTATTGGTGGAAAACAAGGCGATGTAGCACTAAGATAGAAATCTTAAGCTATTGCAGTATAAGTATTTACAAAAATTTACCATATAATTTTCTATAAATATTAAATAAAATCTCTGTTTTAGCAAAATACAAAGAAATGTTTAGAATCAAAGGGCTTCGAAGTCGTAAAGTTCCGTCATTGCGAGGAGCCGTAGGCGACGAAGCAATCTCATATGGGATTGCTTCGTCGCTTCGCTCCTCGCAATAACGAAGATCTCTTAAATAAATTTACATACTTTCAGTTGAGCGAATAAGTGCAGGTTGAGGAAACGTAGACTTTGTGTCTGGTCCTTTGGAGCTGCTGTTCCGTGGATTATTGTCATTCGCCGCTGCCGGCATATTATCATTGGCTGCCGGGCTAAACCCTAAAAGCATATTGATCATAGGCACCGTCACCTGTTCAATACTTTCGACCTCAGGATACAAGCCTTTGGCCTCAAGCAATATTTTCAAAATGCGCGGATCACTAAAAGCCGTCCGCACCCCACTGCCTTTGGTGCTTAGAAAGAGTTTTTCCAAGTCGATACCACCGTTTATGTTCACTGGATTAGACGTTGAGGCTCTGTCAATCGGCGAGGTCATAGCTTGGCTAAATGGAGCACTATTTCCATAACCTGGCGCTCTTGATTGTGGCGTCCATTGGCACTGCCGCTGATGCAAAAATCGATCTAGTTTCTTGACCAGGTGCCATGTTTGCAGCGATTTCACCGCTACCTTCTGGAGGACCGCCAGGACCGCTGCCTGCAACGGTCCCTGGTGCTGATGTTCCTACGAATGGATGTCCACCAATAGTAAAATGCTTTTCTCCCAGAAATTTACCAACTTCTGGGTGACTTTGAAGGTATTTCTTGAAAACATTCTCAGGGAATACGTTCTCATATCCCACTACATGATTTTCCTGGAGTATTTCTTTTACGCGAACACTTTGAGGTAGCCCATTTAATCTTGTATTGTCTTGAGATACAATTGTTACTGGACCGTATTCATTCAATTTCGATACTTGGGGAACCTCCACTGGTGAAGATGACACTGATGGTTCAGCAGTAAATGAGGCAAGAGTACTCGTTTGTCCGTTGACTTGTGTTGTTACTGGAGTAACTGGGGAACCGCCAGCTGATGCCAGTCCTGTCCCTGAAGTAGCTTGAGGAAGCCTTTCTGAAGGAAGGTTAGTAAAAACCGGATGTTGAAGATTCCCTCCCGCTCCAACCACTTGAACAACTGGTGCTGCTGTTTGCTGTACTGAAGTTGTAGCTTGAACAACTGGCGGAAGTACTGGCGCTGGAGCAGATGCTGGAGCTACTGATACTGTAGGCGTTGCTGAAGAAACGGCCGGTGCAGAAAGAGCTATTGGCCGTTTGTTATTGGAGGGCATGCTTACCACAACTCTTCTGTCACTAAAATTATGAACAACTGGACCAGCAGTAGAATCAGTATAAGCTTTAAGAGTTGTTGACCAACTGTCTTTCCAACTTAACTCACCATTTGCATTGACAGTAGGTTGCGTTGCTGAAGTTGAAGTGATTTTTGGCGTGGCCGCTGATTCTGAAGGCGCTGCTGGTGCTGTCGTATGCCATGTCGTTGGCGGTTGTACAGCTGGAAGGGGAGATTGTGGTACAGGTGATATAGATGCTGTGTGCGTTGCTGTACTAGTAGGCGCAGCGACTGTCCCAGAGGCCAATTCTGTTCCTCGCACCTGTATATGTAAAGTATATGATTGAAAAGCATTATTCGCATTTTCTGGTGTTATTTGAATTGCATGTCCACCCTCTTCTATCGAAATTGCTCCTGCAGTTTCAATAGCAGATATGACACTCTTTCCAGGTTTTATATTAACTTGTCCACTCGAACCATGATTTATGGCATTGACAGCCGCTAGTTCAATGTTCCCGGTAACATTATAAAGAACAATTTCATTAGGCAATGGCGATCTTACAGCAAACTGTTCAATTTTATGAGTTTGAGCGTCTCCAGGAAGAGACATAGCAGCAGCTATGGAATGTTCCCCACCAGCAGAAACGCCAGGAGCAACTCCATGGGTACCTGCCAACGCAGGAGCTGCAGTTGCCAATAATGCCACTCCTGCAACAACAATGCCTAACAAAGTACCTCTTCGTGCAGAACCTAACATCGCTCCATCAAATCCTAGTGCCCTCGCTTGGATACCGGAGATATTCCTTAATCTACTCATATCTCCCAAAAACCCACCCGAAAAATACTTCCTCGGCACAACTTGCTGGGTGGCGGGATCGATGTCTTCCTTAATATAGTTATAAACACCTTTACGATAGGCCCTTAGGTATTGGCGATAAATCTTGGCAATGATTTCCTTGTCCTGGGTATCAATGCCGAGTGTCTTGTTGCGGTCCACATAGCCTTGACTCAAAACATTGTCTCTCAAATTCTTCTTATACCACGCGGCCAAAATTAAAGATTGATATACCTGACGCAGGCCGGCAAAGTTCTTGCCTTCATTGACTTCCCTTTCCAGGGCAGGGATGACGACTTCCTTGATGATCCGTGAGCCCATGGTGCCAATGGCGTTGGTTTGGAGGGTCTTTTGCAACGCATCTTGCGTCATGCCATATTGTTCCATGGCCTTATGTTTATTGGCAGCCAGATAATCCTGCTCGAGCATCACTTTTAAGCTGCTTTTGACCACAAATACAGAATTAAGCGGCGCATTCTCGTAGACAACGGCTTCGTTAGGAACGATCCATACCTTATTAAAGGTACTGACCGGCACCGCGGTTGTCCCAAATTGGCGCTCGGCCTCTGCATAGACCTTTTGCCAAAATTCCTTGCCTAATTGGCGCTCGGGATACAAGGCTGTGGCCATGATCTGCTTGAGCATGTAATCTTCAGACAAAAGCTCCTTGCCCATTTCTGTGTCGCCGAAGGCAGGCGGGATAATGCGGCTTTTCTCATAGGGAGACAGGTTGACCCACATTTCTTTTTCAGGGGTTGTTAACGAAGCTAAAAAATAAGAGGCTAATTTCTGGCCCTGGTCCTTGATCTGGTTACGGCTTAAATTCATGTCCCCGGTATCAACGATAAAATCGAATTTAAAAGGATCATCCGGATAAAGTTTGATCCCCTTGACGACCATGGGGTCAAATTTGGGTGTCATGTTGACCATAATACCCGCCTCAGGCAGATACGGCACCATCTGGGCAAAACTAAGTGGGGTTATAACCATGTTCGTGCCAAAAAGCACAACCATTGCAGAAGCAGTGATACGGGATAACAGTTTCTTTAATGCGGCATTCATACGTTTGTTCCTTTTTTCAAGATTAGATTATTGAAATATTTTCTAGCCCAACAAAATTTATAAGGTAGGAACCTACCGATGCATTGCTTTACTCATCATTATCTTTTAGCGCAGTGTCAAAATATCTATATTGTAAAATTCTACGTCGTGGAAGGAAGAAATAAGTACAATAAAATTATACCACAAGGATTTTTCTCATGCCAAATTTTTAATAAAAAAAGGTTGTCATAACCCCTTCATTTATATGTTTTTATG
>CAZKUL010000040.1:9469-21025 GCA_964555945.1 uncultured Planctomycetales bacterium | reverse complement strand
ATGAACCGCCGACATCCACGAAACCTGAAGCCGGTGTGATGGCAACTAAACCAGCCACAGCGCCAGAGCAAGCGCCAACCAGAGTCGGTTTGCCGGTAAAGATCCATTCGCAAGCAGCCCAGCTGATAGCTGCCGCAGCTGTTGCTGTATTGGTTACAACGAATGCGCTGGTCGCCAGAGCTCCTGCAGTGACAGCAGAACCGGCATTGAAACCAAACCAGCCGAACCATAATAAGGAAGCACCAATCATGACAAAAGGCACGTTATGCATACCTGCTTTATCAGTACCAATGCGTTTTCCTAAATACAAGGCAGTGGCGAGCCCTGCAATACCGGCATTCATGTGCACGACAGTACCACCGGCAAAGTCCAAGGCACCCCAGCTATGTCCAGCTAAACCATCAGAAGCCCAGACCATGTGCGCGATGGGGCAATAAACCAAGGTCAACCATAACACAGTAAAGATAACCCATGCCGAGAACTTAACACGTTCGGCAAAAGAACCAATGACCAGCGCAGGCGTAATGACCGCAAACATGCATTGGAAGATCATATATGCTTGATGTGGAATGGTTCCAGCATATTCCGAAGCGGGACCATTTGGGTTCATTCCCTTCATCATGGCCCAATCCAATCCACCAATGTAAGGAACCCAGAAACCTTTACTATGGCCAAAGGCCAAGCTATATCCATAGACGACCCATAGAACGCTCACGATCGCCAAGCACATAAAACATTGCATCAACATGCTCAAAACATTTTTGCGTCTGACCATCCCTCCGTAAAACAGGGCCAGCCCAGGTGCTGTCATCGCCAAAACAAGGGCTGATGAAGTCAGTACCCAAGCCGTATCCCCTGAATTGAATACTGGTGCTGGTGGTGTTGTTCCCATTACGTGTTACCTCCTATGTTTTTTACTGGTTTAAACAAGATGTGCTTTAAAAGCCCAAAATATACCTAAGGCTAAGGCCACTTGGGCCATCGCAAACAAAAACGCCATCCGTTCAGCTTGTTTCATGGATTGTGTTGGGGTAATTCTCATGTGAATACCCTCCTTTTTCCTTTTGATGATCCTTTTTAGGCAATAAAAAATCCGATTCTCTGTGTTCACTACTCACAAAAAACCGGACTTCAATGCCCTAAAAATAAAAAAATCCCCTTGAATTACTTACTACCCCAAGAGGACATGTCATTGCCCGCGCATCTGTCCGAAACTTCTATGCTCCGGACTTTTATCCATTCAACCTACAATGCAAATATACCCGTTTAAAAAACATTTGTCAAGCAATTTTTGCAACCTTAAAAAATTTATTAAAAAAGCAAAAATTCCTTGCCTGCTAAACTACGCGGCAAGATCATTTATGAGCCCCTGACAATTTGCTCTGCCGCCAGCCAATCCTCGACGTCAAAACCATGCGCTCCACCGCGTTCAATAAATAAGAAATACGCTGTCTCCTGGACCTTGCGGTAAAAATCCTCATTAGAGTAAGTCTCTTGGGCCAAAGGACTTTCAAGCCTGTTTTTAGGTTTGGCGGTTTTGGTGGCTGCTCTTTTAACCGTGCTCGTTTGTCGCATAGATGCCTCCAGATTAGAGATAAAAAATCCTCTCTTTAAACGACTTGAGTTTCAAGAGAGGACGCCATTGCCCTTTGAATTTCATAGTTAATATACACCCGCCGGAACAATTTTGTCAAGAAAAATTAAGCCACCAATTTCTCAAAAGGAGGAGCAAGTGCCCGAATTGGAACCACAGGCAGTTGTTGCTTGGCATCTCCAGGTAGAAATAAACACCCCATGTGTTTTAGATATAGGTGTTCCGGAAGAACAGGTATAGCGGGAGGTGCCGCAGACACCATTACTGCTTGCTGGACAATAAAAACAAGAGCTTGAGTTAGAACCGCAGGCATTGCCTTGGCAAATCCAAGAATAACCCCCGGCAAAAGGACCGCTTGTCCAAAGTGTTTCAGCTACAGGTGTCCCTGAAGAACATGAGTAAGAACTGGAGGTATTGCATGCGCCAACTAGGGGCGTGCACCCGCAGGTATTGGCAGTTCCACCACCACCGCAGGTATTAGGGCCGCTGCAGGTGCCGGGTGTAGCGCTACAGGCATTGCCGCAATTGTCAACACCAACAGTACTGCCGCATTGGAGACTAGCGGTACAAATGCTAGGGACACACATAGGCGTCACTACTTTGACCGCCTTTGAATTTGGGCTTAACGCTTCTTTATTAACCGCATTAACAAAATAATAATATGTATTGCCTATGCCCACTGAAGTATCAGCATAACTAGTTTGGGTCACTGAATTAGCTAACATCACCCAAGACCCATTACTAGTTCTTCTTGCCACATTATATGAGGTAGCACCTGTACTGGTATTCCAAGTAAGCTGCACCTGACCGTTGCCAGTGCTAGCCACGAGACCCGTGGGAACTGCTAATGGAGTTATGCTGATCTCTTGTGAGTTTGGACCTTCACCGCCTGCATTGAGCGCTGAAATAACATAATAATACGTAGTACCGGCGATCGTAACATCCGTATCGTTATTAACGGACTGTGTGGCCATCGTGGTGTACGGTCCGCCGCTGACAGTCGCCCTTTTGACTTTATAAACAGACGCTTTGGGACAGTTATGCCATGTTAGTTTCACATTATTCGAGCGTCCAAAAACATTGAGATAATCAGGCGCTATGGGAGGACACATTTGGGTATTACAGGATTCTTTGCAGGGACCATTGCAGGCCGCCCCCCCATCAGCTGGTGAGGGATTAGTGCATGTACGCGTTTGTGTCCCACCACCACAGGTCATTGAACACGTTGACCAATCACTCCATCCCCCATTGATTGGGCAGGCTTGTGTATTACAAGTTTGTGTGCTGGGGCCACTGCATACTGCCCCGACGTTAGCAGGGAGGGGATTGGTACACGTACGTGTTTGTGTCCCTCCGCCGCAAGTCAGGGAACAAGTAGACCAACTAGACCATCCCCCATTGACCGGAAGCGGGCATGCCTCACAATCAGCCGGACAGCTGGAACAAGTCTCATTAGCCTGGCAAATGCCATCTCCACAATTGGGGCCTTGGACATTTTGCAAGTTACAGGTACTGTCACAATAATGGCAGGTTCTCCCGTAAGGAGCTGTACACATCATGCCATTGGCAGCGCCGTAATCGCAGGCCTCACCCGAATCAACAATTCCATTGCCGCACAGATTGTTGGTTGCCAGATTTATTTCCGCTATCTGAAAATAATGGACATTGATGTCGCTGGAGAGTCCTATAATTGTTGGAACGATCTTCACGCCATAGGTTGAATAGATGCCCCCCAAAGGTAACACGACCCTGCCTGCAGCATCCGGTTGATTTGAATAATTCGCTATATAAATCCATTGGGCAGGGTCTGATGGCGATGTTAAATAAACATCATAATTGACCGGGAACCCCATGGCCTGTCCATTGAGCAATCTAGCTTCAAGAACAAGTTCATTGACCTTTTGGGGGCCATTGGTCACCATCGCGGAGATCCAGGTGCCGCGATCATTGTTCGCGGAGGCAAAAGAACTGCTGCTGTAACAACTAATCATACTCCCATCAACGGCACTGCTGGCGGGCCAGCCTGAAATTGCGTCGTTGGACGTGGCTGATACCATGGGATAAATTGTCGACGGAGAACCACTCCCGGTGCCGGGGACGGCCCCCAAAAGAGCCCCATTTTGGGCCAGCTGGACTCCCGCCATTTGAAAATAACTGCCGAACACCGGATCCGCGCCTAAAACTGTCGGCACAATCTTAACGCCATACGTCATAAAAGTGCCGGTCATTGGGATAACAACCTTGCCTGTGGTAGGATCCGGTTGATTGGAATATGTGCCAACCATGACCGGAAATTGTGTACTATCATCAGGCGAAGTTAAATAAATATTATAGCTTTGAGGAAATTCTTGGATCTGGCCATTAGACATCCGCGCGGTCAAGATCAATTCATTAACATTTTGACGGCCGTTGGCTAACATGACCTCCAGGCAGGTGTTGCGACCATTGGATGTGGTGTTAAATTTCGTACTGCTATAAGCGATGGCCGGATTATCATAGAGCACATTGCTCGCGGGCCAACCAGCAAGAACATCCGGGGATGAAGCTGTTCCCATGGGGTAGGTTGTCAACGTTGACGTGGAGATTGGATTTAAGTAAGGATCAAAAGCCATCTGCACATCCGCCATTTGAAAAACATGATTGCCGATGGCATCCAGCCCTAAATAGCCGGGAATGATCTTTATGCCATAGGTCGAATAGGTCGCCGGCAGAGCAATCGTGACCTTACCTGTGCTATCAGGCTGGGCGGTGCTTTCTTCAAGGTCAATAAATTGGGAACTATCCTTCGGTGAGGTCACTTCAATCGTGTATTTTATAGGAAAGCCCAAATTTCCCGCGCGTGCCGTCAAAAGCACTTCGTTCACGTTTTGCGGCCCATTGGCTAACATGACATTAAGATAAGAGGCCCTGTCATTGTTGGGGGAGACAAAACTCTGGCTGCTGTAAACGGTGTTTTGATTTCCATCAACGACGGAATTTGCCGGCCAGCCGCTTTGCACGTCATTAGAAGAAGCCTCTCCACCGCTATAGATAATGACAGGCTGAGGGTTTGGGATAGTTGAAAGGGTCACCGAAGCAGGTATCCAATCGCCCCACTGATTGCCCGTCGAGAAAAACAATTGCACGGGAGAGCTCCCGCTGTTGGTCCTCTGGCCGTTCCCATCTCTTTGCAGCACTTCCGCATCAAAATTGGTGTCATTACCGCTATAGGTTTCATCCACTGTAGCTATTGGCGTCCCTACGTTGGTGAAGCAGTCACTGCCTTGATTGACCGCATATTTCGGAGGTCCTGAAGCTAGGACCGGCGTCCATATCGTTTGGAGCATCGTACAGGTTTTTGTCTGGTTATCATAATATAAAGGGTAAGTATTGCCCATGGCCGGCGGCAATATGCTGTCCGGGTCGAAACGCTCCCCATCCCCTGAATCTTGCATGACGCGCAGGTCTGGAGGTTGTCCCATACTATTATTGCCCCCGCCCAAAAAATAAACGTAACGGTTTGCACCAATGGTCAGCGCCTGCAATATAAAGGTATTGCCTCCGGTGAATGTCCTGATGGGATTTTTAGTAGAACGGGTCCATGAAAGGCCATCATTAGAAAAAGCAGCTCCAATCCCACCCATGATTTTGCCGTTGATTATGGTGTTGGGGGCAGGTCCCGCCGTATAATACATGGTGTATTTCCAACCTGGCGTTGCATTTTCTACAACGCGGGGGTCCGAGATCCCTGTTTTATACCCTTCAAAACTGCCGCCATCGTCTTCCCATGAACCAGTGATGGCCGAAAACACAGTTTGGCCGCCAGTCCAACTAACACCATCCGTAGATTGAAAATAACGCACCCTGTCTCCGGCTGTAGTCCACATGCGATAAACACCATTTTCATAAATGATGCTGGACGAATAAAACTGAGGAATAAGGGGAAAATTAAGGCTGGTATTGTTGACGATCGTCCTGGATGCCGTTTGGGCCGGTGTCATTTCAACAGGAAGTATAAAAAAAATGCCAAGTACTAAACCAATACTGGGCAAATTAAAATGAAGATTGGATCTTTTCATAAACAAAATTTGGAATAATTACTGCTTCCTTGAGTCCTTATATGAATTGGTAGTTCTAATCGGATATGCGAGATAATTAAAGGATAACATGTATTTTGTCCAAAAGCAAATTCATGAATTATGCATAAAACTTTTATTATGAACACTTTATGTGTGTTTCATGGAAATAAAACAAGAAAAAAGGACTATGGGATGGAAAATCAATTATGTTTAGGTTGTCATTGCGAGCGCTGAATATTATATTATTTCTGCAATTCAGCCATCAAAATGACCGACTCAGCAATATCTTTCATGCTGCGGCAGGTGTCCATGCTTTTCTTGTGGATGAGGCGATACGCGGCGTCTTCGGAGAGATTATTCATTTTCATCAAAATACCTTTGGCGCGCTCTATGAGTTTGCGGGTCTCCAAGGCTTCACGGGCCTTGAGGGCTTCTTGCATTAATTTAGTGTTCTCAACGGCTACGGCAGCCTGATTGGCCACGATCTGCAAGACACTGATTTCTTCGTCATCAAAATGATGCGGCTGTTTGGTGTAGACATTGATGACACCGATGGCCTTGTCCTTGACAATCATGGGCACAGCCACCATAGAGGTCAACCCTTCTTTCAGGGCCAAATCACGGTAAGCATATTTTTCTTCCTTGCTGACATCGTAAACGACCTCTGGCTTTTTGGATTTGATGACCCCGCCGGTCAAACTATTCTCAACCTTGATATTAGGCTTTTGTTTGTATTCCTGGCTCAAGGATTGGGTGGCTTTGATCGAAAGCTCAGATCCCTTTTCATCCAAGAGCATTATGGAGCAAATTTTGGAATTCAGCATCTCGGCGGTGACTACCACGATCAGGTTGAGGATCTCATCCAAGTAGTCCTCGCTGGTAATGGAACGGCTGACCTTGATCAACGAGTCAAATTGCAAGGCTTTTTTCTTTGTATCCTCAAAAAGCCTGGCATGCTCAATAATGCCGCCGACTTGTTTGGCGATCATTTCAATGAGATTGACTGTCTCCGCGGAATAATCCTGCTGGTTCTTATGCTGGACATTGACAACGCCGATGGCTTTTCCCTTATAGATGATGGGAACAGACAAAAAGGCCTCGTAACGGTCTTCCGGCAGCACATCAAAGCCTTTAAAACGCGGGTCGCGGTAGGCGCGGGACTTGATGGCCACGGTCTTGTTTTCCTGGGCCACCCATCCGGTGATCCCTTCCCCAGTTTTCAAGACCACATTGCCCAACTCTTTTTTATGAGCTGTCTTGGAGGCCATCAGCACCAGGTTGCGCTTGCTCTCATCAAAAAGATAGATAAAAACCGAATCAGCATCCGTCATTTCAGTCACGATTTTGACGATCAACTGTAAGGTCAGATTAAGGTCGAGTTCAGAGGAGGCGATATCAACGACATTGCGCAAAATCTGGAGTTCTTGGTCTGCCGTTATGCTCAATTTTTTATTTTTCAATTTCTCAGTCATAAGCCAATAAGATACCACAATAGACATAGGCTCTCAAGCCTTTTGATGATTAGAGTAGGGGCCGACCTCGTGTCGGCCCGAAAAATTGGGACAATTTTCTATACCGGGCCGACACAAGGTCGGCCCCTACGGACAAATAAATTCTCTCTGCATCCTGAAAATTTACGAAACTATACTATGCTCTTGACAATATTATGTTTATTTCTATGATTAGAGGATGTGATGCACCCTCAAAAAATAATGAAAGTACTTTTTCCCAATGATGTCCCCTTATTTCTTCTACCTTTTTGCAGCTATCCTGATTTTTGCGAGCCTTTGTGTGGTGCTCGCGCGAAATCCCCTCTATAACGTTTTATCCCTGGTGGTCGCTATTTTCTCGTTGTCGTGCCTCTTTGTCCTTCTGGAAGCCTATTTTGTAGGCATGCTCCTTTTGTTGGTCTACGCCGGTGCTGTGCTTGTTTTCTTTCTCTTTGTGGTCATGTGCCTGAATCTAAACACCCTTACTCTTGGCCGCTCCCAGCAAACGCGTTATCGTTGGTTGGGTGCGGTGGTTGGACTCATGTTCGCCGCTTCCTTTGGTTTGGCCACCAAAAGCTTTATCAAAGCGCAAACCATGGATGCCTCCTCCATCCGGGGGACGATTGAAACAGTGGGCAAGATCCTCTTTACAGACTATCTCTTGCCCTTTGAATTAACATCACTGCTGTTACTGATTGCTATCTTCGGCATTGTTTCGTTGGCGCAGGGCGCCTTAAGCACCGGCAAGGACTCAGAAAACTTATGATAATACTGGGCAATTACCTGGCTTTAAGCGGGATTATCTTTTCAGTGGGACTGGTGGGTGTCATGACCAGCCGCAATGTGCTTAAGGTTCTTTTATCCTTGGAACTCCTGTTGGCGGCCTCCAATTTGTCTTTTGTGGCCTTTTCTAAATTTAACGGCGATTACGCCGGCCAATTGATTGTCTTTTTTGTGATCCTTGTCGCCGCGGCAGAAGTAGCCATAGGACTTGCCATCATCGTTGTGATGTATCGCCGCTTATCGACGGTACAGGCTGATGAACTAAAGAACATGAAATGGTAGTACCTTGGATAAAGTAACCTTATGATAAACGCTCACTTAGTTTGGACCGCTTTTTTTGCACCGCTGGTGGCCTGTGTGTTGATTACGCTTTTTTTCCTGCGCTCCAAAGCGGCCAGTTCCTTGACCGCGATCGCTGGCATCCTGACCTCTTTGGGTTGCAGTGGGTTGGTCTTTAAACAAATATTTCAATCGACACCTCAGGGAGAACTTGAGTGTTCCCTGACCTGGATCCATATTGATGCCCTGACGATTAACTTTGGTTTCCTGATAAACCCGCTGGCCATCATGATGCTGTTGATTGTCACCGGTGTGGGCAGTGCTATTTTTATTTACTCCCGTGGCTATATGGAGGAGGACCCCAGTTCGCCGAGGTTCTTTGCTTATCTCAGCCTCTTTGCCTTCTCTATGATAGGCATTGTGTTGTCCAATAATTTTATCCAGCTTTTCATGTTCTGGGAGTTGGTGGGACTATCATCCTATCTCCTTATCGGTTTCTGGTATGCGAAAAATTCTGCCGCGGACGCGGGCGTCAAGGCCTTCATGGTCAATCGCCTATCGGACTTCGGATTTCTTTGCGGTATTATTTTATTATGGAGCGTCTCTGACATTGGCGCCGGTCGCAGTTTCCAGTTTTCCGAATTAGTGCCGGTGATTGCCCATATTGATCCCCATGTGCTGACCATCATAGGCTTATTGCTCTTCTGCGGTGTTATTGGTAAATCCGCCCAGGTGCCGCTTCACGTCTGGCTCATTGATGCCATGGAAGGCCCAACCCCGGTCAGCGCCTTGATCCATGCCGCAACCATGGTGGCTGCCGGTATCTATCTTTTGGCCCGCACCTTCTTTATTTTTGAACCCTCGAGCACAGCCCTGACTGTGATCGCCTACACCGGCGCCATCACATCGCTCATGGCGGCCATCCTGGCCGTTGCTGAAAATGATATTAAAAGGATTTTGGCCTATTCGACGCTCAGCCAATTAGGTTTAATGGTCATGGCCTTAGGTTTGGGCGGTCCTATGCAGGGCATGTATCATTTGACCACTCATGCCTTTTTCAAAGCTCTTTTATTCTTGGGCGCAGGCAGTGTTATCTATGCGCTTCATCACGAACAGAACATCTGGAACATGCATGGTTTGCTTAAGAAAATGCCCATTACCGGCATCACTTTTCTTATCGGTACATTGGCCCTCTGCGGCATTTACCCTTTAAGCGGTTTTTGGAGCAAGGATGGTATTCTGGCCCTGGCCTTTACCCACAACACCATCCTTTATTTGATCGCGGCCACGGCCAGCGGTTTAACAGCCTTTTATATGGGCCGCCTGTTCTTTGTGGCCTTCTGGGGAGATGCCCCCTCAATCTCCCACGACCCACACGCGCACCAACCTCATGAATCTCCAGCGGTGATGACAATGCCCTTGATCTTTTTAGCCATCCTTTCGGCCATCGGTGGATTTATGGGGATCCCTCAATTGATTTTTCCCCAGGAAGCGCCCGAGGCCTTGAATATGAAGGTTGCCATCATCTCTTCGGTGGTGGCTGTCTTAGGCTTGGTCTTTGCTTATATGATTTACGGCAAACGGACGGCCAGTGATCCCTTGGTGGTGAAGCTTGGCTCTTTCTATACGGTTTTACAAAATAAATTCTATTTTGATATCATTTATGGGTGGTATGTCGATACGGTGCAACAGCTCATCGCCCTCTTATTAGCGCGATTAGAAAAAGGAATTATTGAACGTTTCTTCATTGGCGGGTTGGCCAACCTGGCCCGTTTCGGAGGCAAAAACTTACGCTATCTGCAAAACGGCTTGGTCCAATTCTACGCCCTTATTTTTGTCCTGGGCGCATTGTTATTATATTTATTGATGGCTAAAACCTTATGATAAGTCCCAATCTTTCGTGGATACTTTTATTGCCTTTGCTGGGCTTAGGTTTTGTTTGCCTGGTCCCTTCTGACAAACACGGGCTTATCCGGCGGATTTCCAGCATTGCGGTGCTGGTGCCCTTTGTTTTGTCTATCTGGGTTTACGCGGCTTACGATCATACGGCCGGGGGCTTTCAGTTTGTCCAATATATTCCCTGGGTCCTTCCTTTGGGGATTTCCTATCATCTGGGTGTCGATGGGATAAACTCGCTGCTCTTGTTACTCCTGGGCGCCGCTTCCTTCGCGGCCGTATTGATTTCTGCCTCCGTCAAGGAACGTGTCAAAGAATACTATGTTCTTCTTCTGATTACGATCATCGGCACCTATGGTGCTTTTCTCTCGCTGGATATTTTCTTTTTCTACTTTTTCCATGAAGTGGCGGCTGTCCCTGTCTTTTTGATGATTGCCATCTGGGGCTCAGAACGCCGTGAATTCGCCGCCATGAAACTGACCCTCTATTTAGTGGCAGGCGCCTCTCTGGCGCTTGTCGGATTACTGGCCCTGTATCTGGCCACGGGGCTTCAAACTTTTGATTTGGTCCAAATCCAGCAACAGCTGGCCGCTCATCCTTTGCCGATGGCCGTGCAAAATTGGATTTTCCCGCTCATCGTTCTTGGTTTTGGCGTGACCCTAACCCTCTGGCCATTTTACACCTGGGCCCCCGTAGGCTATGCTGAGGCCCCGACGGCCATCAGCATGCTGCACGCTGGTGTGCTTAAAAAGATGGGTGCCTATGCCATTATCCGTTTTGCCATCCAATTGATGCCACAAGCCGCCGCGCATTGGATGCCCATCATTGCCACCCTGGCCATTGTGAACATCGTCTACTGCGGTATCGTGGCACTGACCCAGCGGGACTTGAAATATATTTTAGGATATTCCAGCTGCAGCCATATGGGTTATATTCTGCTTGGGCTGGCCTGTTTTAATGCCATTGGACTCAACGGAGTGGTGTATTTGATGTTTGCCCACGGCATCATGGCGGCCCTGGCCTTTGCCTTGACAGGATTTGTCACGGACCAAACCAAGACACGCAATTTGGATGAGCTGGGCGGACTGCTCAAATGCATGCCGTTTATTGGCACCTGTTTTATGATGGCGGCTTTTGCCTCCGCCGGGGTTCCTGGATTTTCTAATTTCGTGGCTGAAGTCCTGGTCCTTTTGGGGGCATGGGACCAATACCGTGGCTTAACTGTTCTGGCCATCTTTGGCCTTGTGATCACAGCCATCTATTTGCTTAAAGCCATCCGGCTTGGTTTTCAAGGGCCTCTGAATCCCCGCTTTGCCGGACTCGCGGATGCCCAGACCCTTTTAGCCAAGTTTCCTTACGTGATGTTATTGGCCTTATTAATTCTCGTCGGCTGTCTGCCGTCCGTCATTTTGTCACACATTGGCTCAAGCACCAAGGCGATTATAGAAAGCATGCG
>CAZKUL010000040.1:0-9369 GCA_964555945.1 uncultured Planctomycetales bacterium | reverse complement strand
ATTGATTGGAGTTTGGTTTCTCTAGAAGTGCTTATGGCCCTCACCCTGGTCTCCCTGGTAGTGGTTGATATTGCTTTGCCTAAAAATACCGACAGAGACTGGATAGGCCTTTTTAGCTTTGTGGCCCTTTTCGGACTGATCCTCTTTTGGCTGACCCAAAGCAATCTGAGCGGAGTGACTTTCAGCGGCATGTTTGTCATGGATTCCCTCGCCTGGTTTTTCAAAGGCTTTTTCCTGCTGGCCATGGTCTTTATTTTTGCGATGACCCAGGAATTCTTTAAAACAATGGGCGAGCGGCGTAATGAATTCTATTTATTGTTGTGGTTGGCCTTGATCGGCATGTGTCTTATTGCCTCAAGTGCTGATTTTCTCTTGTTGTTTATTTCCATTGAAATCCTGACCATTTCTCTCTACGTCATGACGGCGTATCTTAAAAGCGACAAGCTGTCCATCGAAGCCGGGATGAAATATTTGATCTTAGGCGCCCTCGCCTCCGGATTTTTCCTTTACGGTATCAGTTTCCTTTATGGCGCTACTCATTCCACCCATTTTAATGTGGTCCAGAATTATGTCAGTACTCATGCCATGGCCCCCATGACGCTTTTTGCCGTTGTGCTCATCTTTGCCGCGGTCGGCTTTAAAATCGCGGTCGTCCCTTTTCACACCTGGGTCGCTGATGTCTATCAGGGTGCCCCGACACCCGTCACCGCCCTTTTGTCCGTTGGCTCCAAGGCTGCTGGATTCATCATTCTTATTCGCCTTTTCTTCGCTGTTTTTGCCGGATGGCATGGGCAGTGGGCCTTGGCCCTGGCCATTCTTTCAGCCATCACGATGACATTTGGGAATTTAGTGGCCATGTTTCAGACCAACATCAAACGGCTCTTGGGTTATTCTAGCATCAGTCACGCGGGGTATCTGTTGATGGGTGCTGCGGCAGGCTCAATGCTCGGGGCTGCAGGGATCAATTTCTATCTTTTAGGATATCTTTTTACAAATCTCGCCGCATTCTTGGTCATTATAGCTTTTTCTATCGCCACCCAAAGTGATGAGATTGCGGATTACGCGGGCCTATCCAAACGTTCCAGCCTTTTAGCCACGACCATGCTTTTAGCACTAGTGTCCCTGGCCGGCATGCCCCCGTTGGCTGGATTTTTTGGAAAATTCACATTGCTGATGGCTGTCATTAAAAGCGGTTATGTATGGTTGGCCTTGGTTGCTGCAGTGAATATCGTTATTTCACTCTACTACTACCTGATGGTCGCCAAACGTATTTATGTGGATGCGCCCCGCAGCACTTCTCCCATCGCCGTCTCCACCGCCATTCAATTGCTGATGGCCACAACCATCATCGGCATCGTCGTCATCGGTTTCTTCCAGGGTCCATTCTTCGATGCTGCCCTGACCGCCGTCAAAGGCATGTATCTTCCTCATCTGTAAAAATATCCCAGACGAAAAAAATACATGAAGCACAATGTTTTTATATAATCTTGATTTCTTTATTTAAGATGCTGTAGAAAGGCTGGGATTTGATCCAGAGGGCCGCTGATTTTCCCGGATGCTGGGTAAGATATTGCCTGGAATAATTGTTGATCCAATCCCTGGCAGCTTTTTCGAATCCGATGTCCATGCCTGCTTTTTCACTTTCGAACCATTTGTGCCTGTTGATTTCATTGACAACATCTTCATCTTTGAGTAATTCTGTATTATTGATGGTTGGCATTGCGTCACCCCTTTTTTTCAAAAATCCAAGCCGCCGATAAAATCCTTCTTACCGATATCAACGCCGTTATGCCTTAAGATGGCATAGGCCGTGGTGATGTGAAAATATAAATTAGGCAGAACAAAATTCAAAAGATACGGCGCCCCCAAATAGGTCGTGTCCTGGCCTCGGAGTTTCAAAGTGACCTTGCGCTCATCGCTGTCATCGATTTGTTGAGGGCTGAAGGTCTTTAAAAAAGCGATGGTCTTGGTAAGACGCGCTTGAAGTTCAGCAAACGTTTTTTCTGTATCCGGGTAACTGGGCACTTCAACACCGGCCAGACGTGCCGCACAACCCTTGACACCGTCGGTGGCGATTTGGACCTGGCGTGAGAGAGGATACATGTCCGGCGCCAGACGGGCATTGATAAAAACTTCCGGCTCAATTTTCTTCAATGCCGCGTGCTCTTCGGCTTTCTTAAGGATCGCCGATAAGTTACTCAATTGTCTTATGAAGACAGGTATGGTTGATTGATACATGGATAACGACATGGCTTGACCTCTTTTGTATTTAAAAATGGTGTGAAAAGATAGCATGCACCAAAAATATGAACGCGATCCCCACGGCCATCATGGCCATGGCCGTGACCACCATCCCAATCCCATTAAGCACTTCCCGAAATTTCTTATTCACAAATTATATTACCTTAAAAAGCAGCGTTAATAAAGGGGAAAAATCCCAGATACCTGGTGTCGTCATTAAAATTAATGACGCCAATTTGGATGCCGTTTAATGATCCCGTATGATTGACGATGCCTATCTGAAGACCGTGCAGGTCTTCTCCAGCATCATTATAAAAAATGGCCGCTTGAATACCCTCACAGGTTCGCCTGGTCACATTAGCCACAAGCCCCACTTGAAGCCCCTTGAAATCTCGCTTCACCAGATTGAACAATCCCAAATCAATCCCCTGCACATCTACATTGGCGCCATAGATCATATTCAGGCGAAGACCCTTGATGCTATCATCCTCTGAATGCCATTGGATAGGGCCAAACAAACTCAGCTGAAGGGCTCTTGGTTGTTCCTCGGCATGACTCACCAAAGGCCATGCCAAACAGCATCCCAGGATCAACACAAGGCACAATCTATGTATAGGCTTCATGCTCTCAGGTCTTTCGTTGGTTTTATAATACTTTACAGCTGCAACCATGACATTACAACCATGTTCATGGAATTTCTATCCACCCAACAAGAGGGTATAATAATATGTTTAATTTATACTTCGGCGGGCACTGGTGGAACTTTTGGGTGAAGAGGAATCCGCATGCGTGCGGCAATAAGCTTCAGAATTATAAATACTCAGAATGTGCTTACAACCGCTCTGTTTGCACTTGCGACCTTTTCTATATGTGGTTACCTTTTTGATAAGAACTCCTATCGTTTTTCCCTTACAAACAAAGGCAAGGATGCTTCGTTTCTGGTATCTACGGCCAAGTCAATGGAGTATTCGCCATAGTTTACTATTTTTAACATTTGAAGATTAAGGACCAGGTTGGCCGAACCTGACCGTTGTTCATCAGGAAAATCAATCTTAATGGCCCCATCCGCGGTTGGAATAATGTGCTTGCCATCTAAATCAACAAAGTTAACAGAAACCCTATGTTCACCTCTCTCCATATTCTGAAACCGGATACGAAGAGCAATAGAACATTGAGGATATACCGCCGGCATGCTGGGCACCCAAATGGTATCAAAAGCACCAAGTACATTTAATTTTCCAGCCGCATCTACCGTGGCCGCGTCACATAAGGAGAATACTTCAACATTCATACTTTAAGAGGGTACCTCTCCAGCAAGAAAATGTGTTTATTGATAAGAAATTTCGCGCAAATAAAATATTATATTGGACTGGTTCTCTTTGGCGGTGCCAACCCAGGCAAACCCACCGATAATATGAGAAAGGTCTTTGCCGGTCAGGTCGATGGAATATTCTTTCCAATCCTTGGTCAATGGTATCGGCCCACTCGATGCTGAATCAGAATCAGGGTATTGATGGCCCATGCCAACGCCCCCCATTTTGAATGTCACAACCTCTCCACCCTTTTCGCCCCTTGCCCAAAAAACGAGCTTCTTGGCGCCTGTTAAATTATAACCACCCTTAGCATCTCCCCAGTTATTGGCCGGTTGAAGCCAAAAAATCCCGGCCCAACCTGTAGAGGTGGCTGTACAGTCTCTGTCGAATTGATTCTGGATGCAGCTTCTGCTGCCTCCGCAATTATCAACCCACGCGTCATTGATGGCCACACACCGACCATCAGGCATGAAACCGGAGGCCACAAAATGATTGATGGAACCTTTGTCTTTATAAATATAAAATTGCTCGAAAGGCTTAGCTTGTGCACAAGCGACACTCCCTGTTGCTAAAAATAAACCTAAAATAACCAAGGCTCCAAGAAATTTTTGTCCATTGGACTTGACGGTTAACATGACATTAATCTCCTTATGGTATTATTAAAAGAAAGTTGCCCCGCTCTACTAATAAGGTAAGTATACACCATACGGGGCTTCTCGTCGAACTTTCTCTTGGGACGCCCAAGTGTTCCCGGAATGGCCCATTAAATGCCCAATAATGTGCTTATAAAGATTTCAATTGAATATTTATATACAGAAATTGGATTTTCCTTTATTATATGTTTTCGATAGACGCCTTCACTCATACCTAGACTGATTTACTGATGAAAAATAAATTTAAATTGTAAGAAAATTTAAATGTCCAAAACATTTATCGTGGTACCTGCCTTCAACGTAGCGCATGTCTTAGAAAAAACTATCCGTGCATTGCCCGCCGGCTCCTATGACGAGATCATCGTCGTTGACGACGGCAGCACTGATGGAACGGCCGCAATGGCCCATAAGCTTGGGGTCACTGTCGTGATCCACCCCAAAAACCGTGGCTATGGGGGAGCGCAAAAGACAGGTTATAAAGAAGCCCTTAAACGAAACGCGGACCTGGTAGTCATGGTCCATGGCGATAATCAATACGACCCCACGTTAGTCCCCGTTTTTGTCAGGAAAATCACCGAAGAAAAATGTGACCTGGTCACAGGCACGCGGATGGTTTTGGGCGATTGTTTAAAGCGCGGCATGCCTCTGTGGAAGTTTATTCCTAATCGTTTTTTAACCTGGCTGGAGAATTCTGCATTTAACAGCAATCTGACGGACTATCATAATGGCTTTAGGGCGTATTCCGCTAAATTCTTAAGCGAAATACCCCTGGATCTGTTGTCTGAGAAATTTGATTTTGATACGGATATCATCATCCAGGGAGCCATCCGCAAGTATAAAATCGGCGAGGTCCCCCACCAAACGCGTTACTTAGAAGAAAATTCAAAAATGCCCTTTTCCAAGGCTGTCGTCTATGGCTTTAGTATTTTAGGCACCGTATTTGCCTATATGCTCCATAAAACAGGGATCCGCCAGCAAAAAATCTACTTATCATGAATACCCCCCAAAAAACAGCTGTAGTGACCGGTGGTGCTGGATTTATAGGCTCTCATGTCGCCAAAGAGCTGCTCCAATTAGGTTATGCAGTGGTCATTTTAGATGACTTAAGTGGGGGATTTAAAGAAAATGTTCCTGCTCAAGCTACATTTGTTGAAGGAAGTGTGAATGATCACGAATTGCTGGCTGGTCTTTTTAAGAAGCATCAGTTTGATTATGTGTTCCACCTGGCCGCTTACGCTGCCGAAGGATTAAGCCATTTTATTAAAAGGTTTAATTACACCAATAATGTCATTGGTTCCGTAAACCTCATCAATGAATCCGTCAAGAATAACGTTAAATGTTTTGTCTTTACCTCTTCCATTGCGGTTTATGGGGAAAACCAGCTGCCCTTTAAGGAAGATCTGGTCCCCTCGCCTGAAGACTCTTATGGCATTGCCAAATTTGCTGTGGAACTGGAATTAAAAGCCAGCCATAAAATGTTTGGCCTTAATTACATTATATTCCGGCCTCATAATGTTTACGGAGAGAATCAAAACATCGGCGATAAATACCGCAATGTTATCGGCATTTTTATGAACAATATTCTGCAGGGATTGCCCCTGGTTGTCTTTGGAGATGGTGAGCAAACCAGGGCGTTTAGCTATATTGCTGATGTTGCGCCCATCATTGCCAGATCTATTGATCTTCCCGCTTGCTACGAAGAAACATTTAATATCGGCGCTGATCAACCTTATTCAGTCAACGAGCTCGCCCAAACCGTTATCAACGCGATGGGCTCTGATGCTAAAATTCTCCATGTTGAAGCCAGGAACGAAGTCAAGCATGCCTATGCGGACCATGAAAAAGTCAGAAAATTCTTTGGCCCCCCTCAAAGTGTGGATTTAAAAGAAGGTGTGGGGAAAATGGCCCATTGGGCCAAAAGAGTGGGCATGCGGAAAAGTAAAGAATTTGATTTGATTGAAATCCACAAGAATCTGGTGCCCTCCTGGATCAAATGATCCCTCAATCATGTCCTTGTACCAATCTCTGAATATCACTAGCCTTGATATCATAAACTAAATAGGAATACGCAATTTGATCGACCGGTTTAAAATGTTCTCTCAGCACGCGGTTGGCATTTGAGTCAAATACCCCGACTAAGTCATTAACTTTGAGGATAACATGTTTGTCCTCATAAGGGCTCAGTGTAAAAAAATTTTCCGGATGCTGACTTAAATATTGATTTAAGTACCAGTCATCCCCTCCCCAATCAAGATTTGAGTCAGCCAGAATTTTATAGGCCATTTTCCTGTCCCACACCAACTCATTAAAGTAAGCAATATAGTGGGGGAAATAAGAAAAAACCGATCCTGCCAAATAAAGCATGAGTAATACAAAAAAGACCTTTAACTTTAAAGAATACCTCACCCAGAACACAAACAGGCTGCCACAAAAAACATAGAGCATTGGGTAAATAAATAAAATATAGCGAATACCGATATCTAAATTACAAAAGAAATTTGTTAACATAAGATAAAACGCCGCGGGAAACAAAAGAAACAATCCCTCATCTTTAAGAATATCCTTACGCCGGGTACGCCAATAATTGATCAACGCCATGAGGATAATGCACAACGCGGCAATAGGGGTCTTAAAAAGGATTACAATAAAATAATACCCTATAAATCCCTTTTTGTCCCCAGAATGCAAATGCCCCAGTAGATACGTATTTCCATAAGTAGCGCCCGTATCATTAATATACTTAACGATATCTATGCCCTCTATATAAGGGTACGGTAAAGGCAAGGGAACTGAATTGAGAATGGGTACGGTCTGGAGCGATTTAAATGTTTGGCTTTTAAAGCTATAGTCCTTTAAGCACATCAACGGCTTATTGAAGCCATAGCCTGCATTAATAATCAGAATATTTATTAAAAAGAATATTGAAAAATATTTTAAGAATGACCTGCCCAATCTGCTTAAAATATCGAAATGCCCCTTACGCAAGGCGCTAAGGATGACAGGAAAAGAATTAGAAAACACAATGAATAAAAATATGGGATACAAATAAAGCGAGGTATACTTGGCCAATTGGCTAATGCCTAAGGTCACCGCACTCAAAACAGCATATTGGTATCCCCCATATTTTAGAAATTTCCAATAACAATATAATGCCAGCGTTATGCCAAAAGCGGCGTAAATGTCATCTGTGACGAGATGGCCATGGGCAATAAGATTCGGGTCCAAACATACAAGTAACAGGGAAAAAAGAGCGGCCGTTGTCCCATACAATTCTTTAGACCAACAAAAAACGATCAAAGATAAGCCTAAAAGAAAGAAAACCGTGGCAAATCGACCCGTTTTAACTTGAGTATCAATATCAGATTTATTGTTAGTAAAGAGGGCGTTTAAGGCTGAAAAGGGCATTTCAGGCACATCATCCAACTGAGGGGCCCCGTGCAGGACTGATACGCCATAAGAGAAATGACGCGTTTCATCATAAGTCAGGCCCTGATGTTGCAGACTTGATAAGGCCAAAAACAACTGCAGCGACAACACGGAGAGCAGAAGAGATCTTTGAAAAATAATCATATTAAGAATTGGTAAAAAAATCCTTCAAACTCCGCGCGGAGGCGGCTCCCCGTAACAGTGGTTTAATCCCAAATATTTCTTGCAAGGACCGCAGCAGGGAGCTGTGCGTATAGTGGACGGTGTTCGAGTAATTCCTTTTGGCCAACGGAGATAACACAATCATGCCGATGGGGCCATCGATGGCTTTCCCAGCAGCATCCTCACCTTCGCCTTCATCCCAGGTAATAAAGATAGCTCCCCCATCCTGATAGGCTTTAGAATTCATGATCTGAGGGATGATTTTCTTTAACCAATTGTCTGCGATCATTTCACGGCTAACGGTTGTCGAACAGCTGTCATGCATATCATTACAAAGATTGGGAGTGATATAATTGTACCTCGCCGTGGTATTATTCACCAAATCTTTTGTCAATTCCGTCATTGGCCGCGTATGCGTGATGCAGTAGGCAGAACTGGGGCTGTTATTGTCGGTCACATCCTGAAAGAAAACAAATGGGTTATGTTTAGGAGCATACTTGCCAACCTTCGTGAGGGGACAATCTGTCCCGGGAATATCTTCCTGATAAGCTTTCCATGAAATGCCGGCTTTATCTAAATAGGTGACCAAGTGGTCCTTAGCTTTAATGCTATTGGCGGCTGAGGGCGGCGCATCTGTGGTAAGGCCAAGATTGCTGCCTGCCTCCATCCAAACGTAATTCGGTTCACTGGGATGCAGTCCAGGCGGATTATAATACTGTTTAGCATAAGATCCCATAGGGAGCAGTGTGTTCCATAAATAGGGCATATTGGCGTCGTTGATGTCATCCCAATTGTCATTCTCCTCAATGATGACAAATACCGTCTTGACTCCCGGAAAAGACGATGCTGCGGCGAGTGTCTGGGCATTGGTGAGACAAAAAAACACACCTAAGAACCCTATGATCGATTTCATTTAATCACCTATGAATCCCTGGACTGCGGGACAATGGAAACTGTGATCTTTTCAAAATCCCGGATCACCGATAAACGGTACTCACGCCCAACTATTGCCTTAGTTAAGAACCTGTGCAAATCATCGATAGAAGAAATGACCTGGTCATCCAACCCGACGATCACATCTGCGATGCGCAGGCCAAAGCGCTCCGCAGGGCTTCCCCGCTCCAGGCTGGTAATGCTCACCCCCGATTCCACAGGGGTCTTGCCCATATGAATTAAGCCTTTAGGCAAGGCCACGTTCTGGACCATGCCCCCGATAAACCCTCGCCGGACACGGCCATTGCGCATCAGTTCAGTGGCAATAAAGCTTGCTGTATTGGAAGGAATAGCAAAACAAATGCCCTGGGCCGGCAAGATCACCGCCGTATTGACACCGATCACCTCGCCAAAGCTGTTTAATAACGGGCCGCCGGAATTACCCGGATTAAGCGCCGCATCCGTTTGAATGATCTCTTCAATCAGCCGCCCAGATTGCGAACGCATGGAGCGGCCTAATGCACTGATGACCCCCGCGGTCAGGGTGCATTGAAAACTATAGGGATTGCCGATCGCAATGGCAATTTGCCCCACCCTCAAGCGGCTCGAATCACCCAACGGAAGAAAGTTCAAATCATGAA